>JBBSRD010000091.1:0-9876 GCA_038243415.1 Actinomycetales bacterium
CGCCTCGGGCCCCGGCCGCTGGCGCGGCTCGCGCAGCGGTGCGGCCTGGCGCTCGTGGAGGACGGGCGCTCCGGCGGGCGCGTGGGGCTCGTGCGGCGGAAGGCCGCCGAGAGCGCCTGACGCTCCCTCACCCCGCGGACAGCTGCGCCGCCAGGTCGTCGAGCCCGCTCACCGTCCGCCCCGGCTCCCGGAAGACGGCCGGGTGCGGGCTGCCGGCGCCGGAGCGGTCCACGAAGGCGGTGCGCAGGCCCGCGCCCGCAGCGCCGTCGACGTCCCACCGGTGCGCGGCCGCGAGCACGACGTCGTGCGGCTCCACACCCATCGACGCGCAGGCACCGTGATAGGCGCTCGCGGCGGGCTTCCACGCCCCCTCGCCGAACGCCTCGACGGAGAGCACCGCCTCCAGGTGCTGGCGCACCCCGCCGCGCTCCAGCAGGCCCGACGTGACGGCGGCCGACCCGTTCGTCAGCGCCGCCACGCGAACGCCCGTCTTGGCCAGCGCTGCCAGACCGCTGGGGACGTCGGGGTGCAGGGGCAGGGAGCCGACGGCGCCGACCAGGGCCTCGGCCGCGTCGTCCAGCGACCCGGGGGGCACGTGGGGTGCCAGCAGCGACCCCGCCGCCGCCCTGGCGACCGCGGAGAAGGGCGCCGCGTGCCCGGCCGCGGTGAGGGCGAAGCCGTCGCGCAGCACCGCCGCGAACCACGTCGCCCCCAGGTGTCCCGGCACCCCCATCCGCTCGAGGACGCCGCCCAGCGCCGCGGTGTCGGAGAGCGTCTCGTTGACGTCGAGCAGCAGCAGCGCCGGTGGTGCGAGGGGAGTCATGGCGTCGAGCATGCCGCAGGCAGCGTCCCTGTCCACTCCGGAGGCTTTCCTGAGACGACGCTGAGACCGATCGGCGTGCTCCCCGGTGCCGAACTACCTTTCGTCGGGAGGCCACCGGGCCGCCCCGTACCCGGGAGGCCCTCATGGCCACGACGACAGACAGCCGCTCCGCCAGCGCAGCGTCCGCTCCGCGACGCGCTCACCGCAGCCCCGTGTACGGCGTGCTCATCGGCCTCGCCAGCCTCGGCGTGGTCCTGCAGGGGGTGTGGGCGGGGGCGTTCATGCGCGAGGGCCAGGAGTACGGCGGGCCGTGGCTCGAGGTCCACGACGTCGGCGCCAAGGTCACGTTCGTCCTGGCGGGCCTGGCCGTCGTGGCCGCGCTGGTCTGGTTGCGCCACCGGGTCGCCCTCGTGGTGACGACCGCCGTGTTCTTCGGCCTCGTCTACCTCGAGTCGTGGATCGGCGGGGAGATCGGGGCGCACGCCTGGTACCAGTCGATCCACTTCCCGCTCGCGATGTCCCTGCTGGCGCTGGCGATCTGCCTGCCGGTGATGCACCGCCGCGGCGCGGTCCCGACGGGGCGCTGACCCTGCGGCGGCTGCCCGTGGTCTGCTGGTCGGATGAGCAGACGCGGCGCGGTCCGGGCCCCGGCGCTGGTGGGCCGGCGCTGGGCGGGCGGCGGTGCGCTGCCGCTGCCGCTGCCCCTGCCGCTGCGCCTGTCCGGCGTGGGCGCCCCGCTGAGCGGCCGCGTCGTGGTGCTGCACTTCTTCACCGCCGGGTGCGTCAACTGCGCCCACGCCCACGCCGAGCTGCGGGCGCTCGTCGCCGCACACCCGCGGGCGCTGGTCCTCGGCGTCCACAGCCCGAAGTTCCCGCACGAGGCCACCGTCGCCGGTCTCGACGCCGCGATCGTGCGCGCCGACCTCGAGCACCCGGTGCTCGACGACACCGGCCACGAGACCTGGTCGGCGTACGCCGTCGGCGCCTGGCCGACGATCGTGGTGGTCGACGCCGGCGGCTACGTGGCGCAGACCTTCGTGGGGGAGGGCCACGGTGCCGCGACGGACGCACTGGTCGGGGACCTCCTGGGTGGGCCCGTCGACGCGGGCGGTCCCGCTGACGACACAGCAGCGCCTGCGGACCTGGCCGCGCCGGTGACGGGCGCCGCACTGAGCAGCCCCGCGTCAGCGCTCGCGCTGCCGGGCGGCCGCGTGGTGGTCGCGGACCCTGGTCACCACCGGCTCGTCGTCCTCGACGCCGCCACGGCGGTGGTCCCCGGCAGCGAGCCGCTGTCGGTCATCGGCGGCCTCGACGCCCCCGCGGGCATGACGCTCCTCCCGCCCGACGCGGCGGCCCGGGTGGGCTGGGACCTCGCCGTGGCCGACGCCGGCGCGCACACCGTCGTCGGGGTCCGCCTGGCGGACGGCTCGGTGCGGGCGGTCGCCGGGACGGGGGAGCCGCTGCGCCCGGACGCGCCCGCCCGCGAGCGCGGCGGACCCGCGCTCGCCGGTGCGCTCTCCAGCCCGCTGGACGTGGCGTGGTGCGCGGGCGTCCTCGTGGTGGCGATGAGCGGCGTGCACCAGCTGTGGGCGCTCGACGTCGCCGCCGACCCGGGCGACGGACGGCTCACGGTGATCGCCGGCACCGGCAGCGAGGGCCTGCTCGACGGAGAGGGGCCCGCAGCGATGCTGGCCCAGCCGAGCGCCCTGGCGCCCGACGAGCGGAGCGCGGAGCCCGGCGGTCACGGGCTCTGGTTCGTCGACGCCGAGAGCTCGTCCCTGCGCCACGTCCAGCCGCCCGCGGTCGGGAGCGCCGCCGCCTGGGAGGTCACCACGGTGGTCGGCACGGGGGTCCATGCCTTCGGCGACCGGGACGGCGACGCGGCGTCCGCCCTGATGCAGCACCCGCTGGGGGTGACCGTCGCCGGCGACGGCGCCGTCCTGGTCGCCGACACCTACAACGGCGCAGTCCGGCGCGTGGACGTCGGGGCGCGGCGGGTGACCACCGTGGTGGACAGGCTCGCGGAGCCCGTCGCTCTGGTGGTCGTGAGCCGCGGATCCGGCGAGGAGGAGCTGCTGGTGGTCGAGTCCGCGGCCCACCGGCTGAGCGCCGTCGTGCTCGCTCCCGCCGTGGCGCTGACGGCGGGCCCCCTGGAGGTCACGGTGCGCCTCGCCGTCCCCGCCGACCAGCACCTCGACGACGCGGACGGCGCGCCGGTCCGACTCGACGTCGTCGCCCACCCTCCGGGGCTGCTCGTCGGGCCGGGGGAGCCGGCGCGGTCGCAGGACCCGACGGTCTGGACCACCGGCGTCTCGCTGACGCCCGGCTCCGGGGTGCTCGCGGTCACCGCCCGGGTCGCGACGTGCGACGCCGCCGACAGCGCAGCCGGCGCCGCCTGCCACCTCCACCAGCGGACGTGGCAGGTGCCCGTCGTCGTCGAGCAGGGAGACGCCTCCGCGGCGCCGCGCCCGATCGACCTGGGCTGGGTGGTGCCGCCGGGCAGCGCGGGGCGGTGACGCCCTCGCCGTCGGCGACGTGCCCGGACCCGGACCCGGACACGCCTCGCTGAGCCGGCCGGGACGGCGGTGCTCCATCCTGGCCTCAGCCCAGCCCCACGAGAGGACGACCATGACCGAGGACCAGAGAGAGCCCCGCTCCCCCCTGCCGCCGTTCGACCGGGCCAGCGCTCTGGTCAAGGTGGCGGCGGCCGAGGACGCGTGGAACAGCCGTGACCCCCAGCGGGTCGCCGGCGCCTACACGGCCGGCTCGCAGTGGCGGAACCGGAGCGACTTCCTCGCCGGCCAGGAGGAGATCGTCGCTTTCCTGACCGCCAAGTGGGAGCGCGAGCACGAGTACGTGCTGCGCAAGAGCCTGTGGGCCTTCGACGGGAACCGCATCGCCGTGCGCTTCCAGTACGAGTGGCACGACGGCTCCGGGCAGTGGTGGCGCAGCCACGGCAACGAGAACTGGGAGTTCGACGAGCTCGGGTACATGAGCCGCCGCGAGGCCTCGATCAACGACGTCCCCATCGAGGAGGCCGAGCGCCGCCTCCACGGGCCCCGCAGCGACCGGGAGAGCGGTGAGGAGGTCCCGCTGCGCTGAGGGAGCCGTCGGCGGCACGGCACGAGGCAGGGCGCCCCCGCACCGGCCCCTTCCACGCCCAGCCGCGGCGCACCATCGTGAGGGCGCCACCAGCCCCGAACCGCTGAAGGAAAGAGCTCGCTGAACGCATGCCTCCCGTCGGCACGAGCGCGTCGAAGCGCTTCAGCGAAGCCCTGCGGGCGGCCCTGAGCCAGGAGCTGGGCCGCGAGCTCCCGCCGGGAACCATGGTGGTCGCCTCCCAGCGCCGAGAAGGGTCGGGCACCGCGGTGGCCTACCCGACGGGTGGGTCGACGGTGGTCGCGTGCGCGCCACGGTGGGTGGCCCGCCTGGGCCCCCTCGACGGTGGGCCGGTACTGAGCAACGACGCGTTCGTCTCTGCGGCGACAGCGTTGGGCGGCACCCCGTCGACCTGGGGTCGGTATCGCGTCCTCGAGGGCGTGCCGAGCGCCCCGGACCTCGAGCCCGCTCGCACCGTCCCGCTGGACCGTGATCGCGAGAGGGACCGCGCGATCATCGCCGCGTTCATGGCCGCCTGCTCCGAGGACGACCTGGCCGCAGCCGAGCTGGAGCTTGACCACCTGGACCCCACCATCCTCGGGGTCCGGAGCGATGACGGGGCTCTGGACGCCCTGGCCTTCGGCCGACCCTGGCCTCATGACGACCGCTTCGACGACGTCGCCATCGTCACCGCCCCCGATCACCGGGGGCGAGGTCTCGACCGGGCAGCCGTGGCCCAGCTGGTGCGTCGACAGCACGCGCGGGGGCGGTTCGCCCTCTACGGCTGCGACGTCGACAACGTCGGGTCCGACCGGCTCGCCGGTTCGCTGGGGTTCACGCTGGTGCAGATGGTGGCGTCGGTGCGCTTCACCTGATCTCTCGGCCCGTCACCGCTCGAGGCGGCCGACCGGCCGCACCTGATGGCCGACCGGCGCGGCGGGGCTCCCCTCCTTCTGGGCCTCGGCTCCGACGGGCACGTGGCGGCTGACGTGCGAGCGAGCGCTGAGCGTCGCACCATGGAGTCGCAGGGTGACGGCGAGGAGGGCTCGCCGGCCCACGCCACCGATGCCGCCACGGCGATCGGTCGTATGAGAGGACTCCACCCATGACTGATCAGGACGGCTCCACCACACGGCCGACCACGACGTTCGACTCCGGCATCCCCGCGCCGGAGGAGGACTACTCGCTGACCGCGGGCCCGGACGGCCCGATCGTCCTGCACGACGCGTACCTGGTGCAGAAGATGCAGCAGTTCAACCGCGAGCGCGTGCCCGAGCGCGTCGTGCACGCCAAGGGGTCCGGCGCCCACGGCTACTTCGAGGTCACCGACGACATCACCCGCTACACGAAGGCCAAGCTCTTCTCCGAGGTCGGCAAGCGCACCGAGATGATCGCCCGCTTCTCCCAGGTCGCCGGGGAGCACGGCTACCCCGACACCGTGCGCGACCCGCGAGGCTTCTCGCTGAAGTTCTACACCGAGGACGGCAACTGGGACCTGGTCGGCAACAACACCCCGGTGTTCTTCATGCGTGACCCGGCGAAGTTCCAGTCCTTCATCCGCAGCCAGAAGCGCCTGCCGGACTCGCAGCTGCGCAGCAACGACATGCAGTGGGACTACTGGACGGCCTCCCCGGAGAGCGCCCACCAGGTGATGATCCTCATGTCCGACCACGGCACGCCGAAGAGCTACGCGACGATGAACGGGTACGGCAGCCACACGTTCTCGATGGAGAACGCGGACGGAGAGGCGGTGTGGGTGAAGTACCACTTCATCGCCGACGGCGGCCAGCACGACTTCACGGACGCGGAGGCCGCGGCGCACGCCGGGCCGGACCCGGACTACCTGCGCCGTGACCTGCGCGACCGCATCGCGAGGGGTGACCTCCCCTCGTGGACGCTGAAGATCCAGGTGATGCCGTTCGAGGACGCTCCCGGCTACCGCTTCAACCCCTTCGACGTCACCAAGGTGTGGCCGCACGCCGACTACCCGCTCATCAAGGTGGGACGGATGGTCCTCGACCGCAACCCGGACAACTTCTTCGCCGAGGTCGAGCAGAGCGCCTCGAACCCCTCGAACCTCGTGCCGGGCCTGGGGCTCTCCCCGGACAAGATGCTGCAGGGCCGCATCTTCAGCTACCACGACGCGCACCTGCACCGGATCGGGAAGAACTACCAGCAGCTCCCCGTCAACGCCTCCAAGGCGCCCGTCCACAGCTACAACAAGGACGGGAACATGACCTACGACTACCCCGTGGGTCAGCCGACGTACTCACCGAACTCCTACGGGGGACCGGTCTCGGACACCGAGCGCGGCCACGACCTCACGTGGGCCACCGACGGCGGGGAGATCGGCCGCTACCCGTACACCGCGCACGCGGAGGACGACGACTTCGGCCAGGCGGGATCGCTCTACCGGGACGTGCTGACCGACGAGGGCCGTGAGCACGCGATCACGAACATCGTCGGGCACGTCGGCGACGGGGTGAGCCCCACGATCCAGCGCCGCGCGGTGGACTACTTCTCGAAGATCGACGCCGACCTCGGCGCCGCGGTGGCCCAGGGCCTGGGCATCGCCGACGGCGGCCAGCCCGCCGGAGCCGACGCTCCGGAGCCCTTCGGCCAGGCCGCGGGCCAGGCCCCCGCCGTCGACCTGCGCGAGCCGGAGGCCGCCGGCCAGGCCTGATCCGGCGAGGTGGTGCCGGTGCTCCGAGGCGCTCGCGCCCGGGAGCACCGGCATCACCCCTGCAGGGGGTCGTCCTCCCCGACCACGGCGCCCGGCGTCCTCGCGGCGACGCGGGGCGGCTCGTCCGGGGTCGGGGCCGCCTGGCTGCGGGCCAGCACCACCAGCCCCGCCAGGAGCATCACCGCCCCGGCGCCCTGGGCGCAGTGCGCGAGCAGGCCCGGCGCCAGGGCCTCCCCGAAGACGGGTCCGGCGGCCCCGAGCGCCACGCGCGGCTCGGCGACGGTGAGCGCCGGCAGCGACGCGGTGAGCGGACCGGCCTGGTAGGCGAGCTGGGAGAGCAGCACCCCGCTGGCCCCGAGGACGACGACCCCGGCGGTGTGCCAGGTCGTCAGCCACTGGGCGAGGGGGAAGGAGACCAAGGCGTTCAGCACCAGCGTCATCGCGCCGAACGCGCTCCCCGTCGCGAGGCCGAGGACGAGGGGCGCGTGCCGGGCGCCGCCGCGTCGGGCGTGGGCGACCGCGCCGACGCTCAGGAGAAGGGAGACCCCCGTGCACAGGGCCAGCGCCGCCCCCGACCCGTCCACGCGCCCGGGGTCGGGCGCGGCCGCGAGCAGGAACAGCGCCAGCCCGACCACGACCACGAGGGCGGCCAGCCACTGACGGCTGCTGGGGAGCGGCCGGTCAGGGTGTCGGCGATCGACGAGGAAGCCGATCACCAGCGCGATGACCAGCCCCGAGGCGAGAACGGGCTGCACCACGACGACCGAGCCGACACCGAGCGCGAGCGCCTGCAGGGCGAGCCCCGAGACGCCGACGGACACCGCCACCAGCCAGCGCGGGGTGCGCAGCAGCGTCCAGACGAGGCGGAAGGGGCCCGCGGCGCTGCGGTCGACCGGCACGGAGGAGGCGGCGCGGTGCTCCCGCACGGGCCCGCCGGCGCCGGCGCCCGCGGCCGCGCGCGCGACGAGGACGGCGAGGGTCATGCCGTCAGCGTCTCGTCACCCGGTGGTGGTGCGAGGTGCTCGCTCAGGGTGCGCACCGCCAGGCCCCGCCCCGCCAGCCGGTCGGCGAGCAGCGGCAGGGCCGCGACGGTGGAGCGCCACGACCCGGGCCGGGACGTGCAGTCGGAGTCGTGGAGCAGCACGGTGGCGCCGTCGTCGAGGCCGCGGGCGAGCTCGGTGGCCACGCGGCGTGGTCCGCGCGCCTCCCAGTCCTTGCCCCACGCCGTCCACAGCACCGGGTGCAGGCCGTGGGCGCGGGCGGCGGCCAGCGTGCCGCCGGTGAGCACGCCGTAGGGGGGGCGGGTCCACCTCAGGGTCGCCCCGGTGGCGGCGGTGATGTCCTCGCAGGCCCTCGCGGTGTCGCGGCGGACCCAGGCCCGGGAGCGGGCGAGGTGGTTGTCGTGGACGTCGCCGTGGACGGCGACCTCGTGGCCGGCGAGGACGACGGCGCGGGCGGTCTCGGGGTGGGCCCGTACCTGGCCGCCGAGCATGAAGAACGTCGCGGTCCACCCCAGCGCCGCGAGCGCCTCGAGCACCACCGGGGTCCCGGCGGGGTCGGGGCCGTCGTCGAAGGTCAGCGCTATCCCGCCGAGACGTCCTCGGCCGGACAGGTGGGGCGCGAGGGAGCGCAGCGGGTCGCGGGAGAGCAGCGCCGGGGCGGCGTGGCGGACCGCCGACGCCAGGGGAGCGGCGAGCACCGCACCGGCCACCACGCTGCGGAGCCCGATCACGCAGCCACCGCCACGGACCCCGCCACGACGCCCCCGCTCGGGAGCGGAGAGAGCACGGCGAGCACGGCGTCGGCCGGGTCGGGCTGCGGCGTCACGGTGCGCCCGCGGGCGAGCTGCTCGCGCAGCGCCACGGCCAGGGCGGCCGGGTCCTCGGCCCACGGCGCGAGCCCGGCGCCGGCCAGCACCCGGGCGTTGGCGCGCCCGTGGCCGGGGATGGCGCGGTAGGTCACCGTGGGCAGGCCCGCGACGAGCGCCTCGGTGAAGCAGAGCCCTCCGGCGTTCTGGACCATGACGTCGGCCACCTGGAGGAGCTCGTGGACGTCGGTTCGCCACCCCAGGCCGCGGGCCCCCTCGACGGCGTCGACCCGGCGCCGCAGGCGCTCGCTGC
This sequence comes from Actinomycetales bacterium, assembly GCA_038243415.1. Lineage (GTDB taxonomy): Bacteria > Actinomycetota > Actinomycetes > Actinomycetales > Quadrisphaeraceae > CADCUY01. The sequence continues at coordinate 8,726 of JBBSRD010000091.1, forward strand.
GCCCGCACAGGACCACCGGCGTGAAGCCGGCGGCGGCGACGTCGCGCACGGCGGGGACCAGGTCACCGAGCCCGAGGGACCCGGCCGCGAGGAGGGCGACGGGCCGGCCCGCGGGGACGTGAAGGCTCTCGCGCAGGGCCACGACGGCCTCCAGCCTCATCGGGCGGGCGAAGCGGGCGGGCACGAGCGGGCCGGCGGGCACCGCGTCGATCCCGTACTCGACGCGGCCCTGCTCCGCGGCCGCAGCGGTGACGGTGAGGTAGGCGTCGACGGAAGGGTGCAGCCAGCTGTTGTGGACCGCGGGGTCGGTCAGGTAGGTGACCAGGGGGACGGCGAGCTGCCCGGAGGCCCGCAGGTCACCGAGGCTCTGGGTGGCCAGCGGGTAGGTCGAGACCACCACGTCGGGGGCGAAGGCCTCCACCCAGCGGGCGACCTGCGGGGTGCCCGAGGCGCAGACGGCCCGCTCGGCGCGCCAGAACAGCCCCGGGCGCTCCAGGCGGCGGAAGAGCTGTTCGAAGACGAAGGGCACGTAGCCGACCGTGGAGGTGTAGCCGTCGCGCAGCAGGCGTGCCATCGAGGGGCGCAGGCCGGCGATGAAGTCACGGACCTCCACCTCGAGACCGCGGGAGCGCAGGCGATCGGCCAGCTCGTTCGCGGCGCCGTCGTGCCCGGCCCCGACGCTGCCGGAGACGATGAGCACGCGCGGGGCGCTCTCCAGCGCCAGCGGCAGCCGACGGGCAGCGTGGGCGTGGGCGCGGACGACGGGTGTGGCAGGCATGGCAGCCCTCCTGGGCATCGGGTGATCACCACGGTGCCAGCCGGCGCACCAGCGCCGGCCGAGGGCATGGTTAGCGCTGGGCAAAACCTCTGGGCGCCCGAGGGACGCCTAACCTGCACGGGTGGCTGATCTTCTCGTGGTCGAGGACGACGAGGCGATCGGCGGCGCCCTGGTGGCGGGCCTGCGCCAGCACGGGCACGCCGTCTCCTGGCAGCGCACCGGCACGTCGGCCGTGCAGGCCGCGTCGGCGCGCGTCTTCGACCTGGTCCTGCTCGACCTCGGCCTCCCGGACCTCGACGGGGTCGAGGTGTGCCGCCGCCTGCGGGCGGTCGCCCCCGACACGGTGATCGTCATGCTGACCGCGCGCTCGGAG
>JBBSRD010000092.1:0-9778 GCA_038243415.1 Actinomycetales bacterium
CCCCCCCCCCCCCCCCCCCCCCCCCCCCGGGGGGCGGGCGCGGGGGCCCCCCCCCCCCCCCCGGGCCCCCCGGGGGGGGGCCCCCCCCGGGGCGCCCCCCGACCCGCGTTGTGTCCGGGGTGCGCGACGGGACCGCGTCCCTGAGGCCCCCGAGAGAAGACCCGCGGCCCCGATGACGAGGCCCGCCCCCACCAGCAGCCCCTCCACCGGGACGTGGTGCTGACGCAGCCACGTCGCCACCGTGTCCGAGGAGCGCAGCGGCACGTCAGCCTGCAGCAGCGCCGGCGTGAACAGGCCGCTGCGCTGGGTGGCCGAGCCGTCGGGCATGACCATCGACGAGACACCCACCGTCGAGACGTGCACCACCGCGCGCCCGGTCTCCACCGCACGGATGCGGCTCATCGCCAGCTGCTGCACGGACTCGTCCGTGTACCCGAACGTCGCGTTGTTGGTCTGCACCACCAAGAAGCGCGCCCCATCGTCGCCAGCGCCGCCGGCCGGACCGTCCACGACGTCGGCGACCAGGCGGTCCTCCACCACCTCGAAGCAGATCAACGTTCCCAGGTTCGTCCCCGCCACGGGCATCAGCCCCGGCTCGGTGCCCGCGGCGAAGTCCGTCCCCACGAGGTCCACCTTGTCCGTGATCAGACGGAAGAACGAGCGGTAGGGGATGTACTCCGCGAACGGCACCGGGTGGCGCTTGGAGTACGACTCCGTCGGCCCCTCACCCGGCTCCCACAGCAGCGAGGTGTTGTCGATGCGCCCGTCCGCCCGGTAGACCAGCGTGCCCAGCAGCAGGGGTGATCCCACCGTCTCCGCCGCCGCGTCGATCTCTTCAGCAGCGTCCTCGTTGCCGACCGCGAACGGGTCGATGTCCGAGGCGTTCTCCGGCCACACCACCAGGTCCGGCTGCGACCGCTCACCGCTCGCGACCTCCTTCGCCAGACGCCGCGACCCGCTCGCGTGGTGGTCCAGGACCGCCCGACGCTGCGCGTTGAAGTCCAACCCGGCCCGCGGCACGTTCCCCTGGACCGCCGCCACGTCGAGGCTGCCGTCCTCCGCAGCGACCGGCGTCGGCACCGCCAGCCCGGCCGCGACCACGGCGCTCGCGGCCGCGACGGCCCCGAGGCTCCCGACGACGCGACGCGGCGACGGCCCGGGTCGCAGCGCCGCGATGACCGCCTCGGCGAGGAGCGCACCCGCGGCGACCACCCCGAAGGAGACCAGCGAGGCGCCCCCGAGGGCGGCCAGGTGGGCGGTCGGGGCGTCCGCCTGGGAGAAGACGACGCGCGTCCACCCGAACCCCCCGAAGGGCCACCGGCTCTGGAGCCCCTCCGCGGCGACCCAGATCCCCGCCGCGCCCACGACCCGCAGCGCTACCCCTCGGGCGCCGAGCACGGGCAGGCGGTGCACGGCGGCGATGCCGAGGCCCGCCAGGAGGTAATAGCCCGACTCCGCCGCGCTGAGGGGCAGCCACGCGATCGGGCCGAGGAAGACCCCGGTCCACGAGATCAGCGGCGTGACGAGTCCGGCGCCGAAGACGAAGCCGATCAGGGCCGCCCGGTGCAGGTGCTGCCCGCGCACGGCGAGAACGAGGGCTGCCACGCCGAGCGGGGCCATGAACCACAGGTCGTGGCCGGGAGAGGCGAGGTACGTCAGCAGCCCGCCGCCCGCCGCGGCGCCCAGCGCGGGCAGCAGGCGCAGCGTCCCGCGAGCCGAGCTCGCCGCACGGCTCCTCGTGCTGCTCGCGCCCGTCGACGCCGCGGGGCGGGGCACGGTCTCAGAGGTCGTCATGGGCCACTTGTCCGTCGACGACGGTCCGCAGGCAGCGGGGCGCCGGCACTCCCGGGGTGAGGTCCGGCAGGCCGGGCGTGCCCGAGCGCACGTCGGTGCTCCAGCCGGCCACCCGCGCGTCAGGCGTCTGGACGAGCAGGTCGCTGGGCTCCCACACCGCGAAGGTCGCCGGGGCACCCGGCACGAGGGCACCGATGCCGTCGCGGCCCGCAGCGCGCCAGCCGCCCCGGGTGTGGGCGAGGAAGGCGGCCCGCGCCGTCGTCGCGTGAGCGGGCTCGTGCGGGAAGGCCGCGCCGCGCACCGCCTCCCACGGGGCGAACGGCGTGACCGGTGCGTCCGATCCCAGCGCGAGGGGCACGCCGGCCGCCACCACCGACGCCAGGTCGTTCATCGCCGCAGCGCGCTCCACCCCCAGACGGTCGGCGTACATGCCGTCACGCCCGCCCCAGGCGGTGTCGAAGGCTGGCTGCGCACAGACGGTGATCCCCAGCCTGGCCAGGACCGCGACATCGTCTCGGGTCAGCATCTCGGCGTGCTCCACGCGGTGGCGCGCGCTCGCCAGCGCTGGAGCACCCACGAGCGTCTCCGCGCGGTGCAGGCCTTCGACGAGCTCGGCCACCGCGGCGTCACCGATCACGTGGAAGCCCCCGCTGATCCCGGCCCGTGTGCACGCGACGAGATGGGCGGCGATCGCCTCGGCGTCCAAGAACGGAGCCGGTGCCGGCGACCCGTCGGCGTAGGGGGCGAGGAGCGCCGCGGTGCGCGAGCCCAGCGACCCGTCGACGACGAGGTCGCCCGCCAGACCCAGGAACGCCCCGGCGTGCTGTGGTGCGAGGCCCAGGCCGTCGACCACCGCAGCGGCTTCCTCAGGGCTCTTCACCGCCTCGCCCCACAGGGCCAGGACGGAGGGCATCGCCTCCTCACCGGTGCTCGACGCCTCGGAGACCAGATCCAGCAGGGCCCGGAGGTCCTCGCCGGAGCCCACGTGGGGGGCGGCGTTCTCATGGACGCAGCCGATGCCGGCCGCGGCGGCAGCCCGGAGCGCGACCGTGTGGGCCCGGGTGCGCTGTGCCGAGCTGAGGCGGCGGGTCGCATCGCGCGCCGCGTGGTGGGCGTCATGCACGACGCGGGCGCTCTCCGACGGGCTCGAGTCGATGCCGGCACGGGCGGCCAGCGCGGAGGACACCAGTGCGGAGTGGACGTCGACGCGGGAGAGGTACACCTCTGCTCCCGGCGCAGCGCGCTCGAGCTGCTCGTGGGTGGGGAGGCCGTCGGGCCAGGCCGTGTCGTCCCATCCGTGCCCCAGGACGACCGGCGCGCTCGGGCCGTGGGCGTCCCTATCGGAGCGCTGTTCCTCGAAGGCCCTCGTCACTGCGTCCAGCAGCTGTTCCGTGGAGGACACGCTCCGCAGGTCCAGACCGTCGAGGGCGAGGCCCGTCTCGGTGACGTGGACGTGGGCGTCGACGAACGCCGGCGTGACGAGCGCACCGTGCAGGTCGGTGACGGGTGCGCTCTCCCCACCGGGGACGAGGTCGAGCCGGGCCATCGACGAGGCGGCTTCGTCCGAGCCCACCCAGGCGACGACCCCGTCCTCGACGAGCAGCGCGGTGGCGAAGGGGTCTGCGGGGCTGTAGACGCTCCCCCCGAGGTAGAGCGCGCGGTCTGGCGGGGTGGTCATTCGGACAGTGTGACGGCGGCACCTGAGAGGTGGATGGACCTTGTCTGTGGGGGCAAGGCAGTGGTTCTTGGTACTGAAATCACGCTTGCTTCTGTTATTGGTCATGAAGGAAAGCCGTGCGCCACACTGGTGCGATGGACGCACCGGGTGCTTCACCACCTCCGCTCGCCGTGCCCGGGCGGACGCCGGTGGTCCTGCTGGACACCGCGACGCTGTACTACCGCGCCTTCCACGCCATGCCGTCATCGCTGCGGGCGCCGGACGGGTCGGCGGTGGGCGCGGTGCGCGGGTTCGTCGACATGCTGGCCGTCCTGGTCCGCACGCTCGGTCCGAGCCAGCTGGTGGCGTGCTGGGACGACGATTGGCGCCCGGCGTGGCGGGTGGCGCTCGTGCCGTCGTACAAGGCGCACCGCACCGCGGCCGACGGGTCGGAGGCCGCACCGGAGGGTCTGGGTGATCAGGTGGCGGTCATCTCCGCCCTGCTCGAGGCGCTCGGGGTCCCGAGGGTGGGAGCGGCGGCCTGCGAGGCTGACGACGTCATCGGCACCCTGTCCACCCGGCTCGCCGCCTCGCGCGTCCCCGTGGACGTGGTCTCCGGGGACCGCGACCTCCTGCAGCTCGTCGACGACGCCGACGACGTGCGCGTCGTGTCCATCACGCGCGGGGTGAAGGACGCCGAGGTCGTCGACGATGACGCGCTGTCGCACCGCTACGGCGTCGCGGGCGGTGCTGGATACCTGGCGATGTCCGTCTTGCGGGGCGATCCCAGCGACGGGCTGCCCGGGGTGCCGGGCGTCGGGGAGAAGACCGCTGCAGCGATGGTGCAGCGCTTCGGCGACGTCGCCGGGGTCGTGGCCTCCGCCGGGGACCCCGGCAGCTCCCTGACCAGCACCCAGCGGCGCCGGGTGAGCGAGGCCGCGGACTACCTGTCAGCCGCGCAGCGGGTGGTCACGGTGCTCCGAGACGCAGACGTCCCCGAGCTCCCGGCCGCGCCAGGCCTCGGGTCGCTGCTCGACGCGGCCGACCACGAACGGCTGGACGGGCTGTCGGAGCGCTGGGGGCTCGCCTCGCCGCTCGGCCGTCTGCTGAGCGCCTGTGCTGTCCGGCCTCCCACCGAGTGAGCCGATCGGGGTCGCAGCGGAGAAGAGGTGCGCCGAGCGCATGCTTCTGTTATCGGACACAGCCGTCGACCCGCAGCTCTCCGGCGAGGCGAGCAGCCACGCTCTCCCCGGCAGCGCCTCGAGCAGGGACGTGGTGCGCGCGACACACCGGGAGACGTCACACGAAGTCCCCGCTCGACGGACGAGGCCGCGCAGGAGGCCTCCCCTCGACCGGTGTGAGCCACCACCGCTCCCGCGGAGGAGCCAGCAGGGGCGCATGGCCGCTCGCTTCTGTTATCGAGGCAGTGGTGGCCCGTCGTTCCATCCGGAGGCCCGGACACCAGCCGCAGGGCGTCCCGCTCACCCCGCGGCGCGGGCCGTCCCGGCGGAGTAGGCCACGACGCCGCGGTCCACCAGCGCAGCAGCCTCCCGGGCGGTGCGGGCGAGCTCGACGTCGCCGCCCGCCGAGCACACCACGACCACCTGGTCGAGCAGGTCGAGGAGCTGACGGCACCAGCGCACGAAGTCCCCGGCGGCGAGGTCGCTGGGCCCGGCCTCGAGCACCGCGTCGAGGCTCTGACCCCGGCACCACCGGTGGATGGGCCACGAGAGCCCCACGTCGGGCTCGTGGGTGGACGGCAGCTGGTGGACGCGCTCGAGCTCCGCCAGCTCCGCCCACGCCGCCGTCGTCGCCTCGAGCGCCTCGCCCACGGCCCGCCCGCCCGGCGACCGGGTGGACAGCGGACCCTCCTCGCGACGGGCCTCGTACACGATCGCCGACAGCACGGTGGCCAGCCCCGCGGGGTCCAGGCCGTCCCACAGCCCGCGCCGCAGGCACTGCGCGACGAGCAGGTCCTTCTCGGCGTAGACGCGGCGCAACCGCTGGCCCGAGCCGGTGACGCTCAACCCAGCGCCGCGGGTGGGCGGGGTGGCCGCGCTCCCCCGGCCTCGACCTCCTGAGCCAGCAGAGGATCCAGGGACGACCGGCTCCTCGGCCTCGAGGTAGTCGAGGCCCACGAGCAGGTCGCAGACACGGTCAAAGGTGCGCGCGATGGTGCCCGTGCGCCCCTCGATGCGCGAGGCGGTCTCCCGGGCGCCGACCTCGAGGGTGGTCCACCGCTCCGCCCAGCGGGCGTGGTCCTCGCGCTGGGGGCAGGAGTGGCAGGGGTGCTGGCGCATCGTGCGGCGCAGCTGCGTGACCTCGTCGGTCGCGGCCGACGTGGCAGCGTCACCGGAGGCCGGCCGTCCCGACGACGGACGAGCGCTCCTCCCCGAGGACGAGCCCGCCCCCGACAGCGCGGCGTTCATGGTCGCGGCGAGGTCGCGGCGCTCCGCGGCGTCCCGGCGGTCGAAGCCGCGGGGCACCTTGACGCGGGCCAGCGACGCGACCGGGCGAGGGACGTCGATGACGGTGAGCCGCTTCACGACCTTGTCACCGGTGAGGACGGTGGGCCGCGGTCCCTCGAGCCCGGCGGTGAGGCCCGGGTCGAGGACGAGGGCGTAGCCGGACCGCTTGCCGGCGGGCACCTCGATGACGTCCCCGACCACGAGCGCCTCCAGCGCGGTGACGGCCGCGGAGCGCCGCACCCTGGCAGCGGCGCGGGAGGTGTCCTTCTCCAGGTCGGAGATGCGCCGGCGGACGGCGGCGTACTCGGCGAAGTCCCCGAGGTGGCACTCCATCGAGGTGGCGTACCCGGCGAGCGCCTCCTGCTGGCCCTTGAGCTGGCGGGCCAGGCCGACGACGCCGCGGTCGGCCTGGAACTGTGCGAAGGACGTCTCGAGCACCTCGCGGGCGCGGGAGCGTCCCACCTGGGCGACGAGGTTGACGGCCATGTTGTAGGTGGGTCGGAAGCTGGAGCGCAGCGGGTAGGTCCGGGTGGAGGCGAGCCCGGCGACGGCCTCGGCGTCGAGGCCGCCCTGCCAGAGGACGACGGCGTGGCCCTCGACGTCGATGCCGCGGCGCCCCGCCCGTCCGGTGAGCTGGGTGTACTCCCCCGGCGTGATGTCGACGTGGTTCTCGCCGTTGAACTTCACGAGCTTCTCGAGCACGACGGAGCGTGCGGGCATGTTGATGCCCAGCGCGAGGGTCTCGGTGGCGAAGACGGCCTTCACGAGGCCGAGGGAGAACAACTCCTCCACGACCTCCTTGAAGGCGGGGAGCATGCCGGCGTGGTGGGCTGCGACCCCGCGGGTGAGGCCCTCGAGCCACTCGTAGTAGCCGAGGACCTCGAGGTCGGCGTCGGGGATCTCGGTCGAGCGGGCCTCGACGAGGGCCTTGATGGTGGCGCGCTCGCTCTCGGTGGTCAGGCGCACCCCCCAGGAGACGCACTGGCGGACGGCAGCCGCGCAGCCCGCCCGGGAGAACACGAAGGTGATGACGGGCAGGAGGTCGGCGCCGGCGAGGCGCTCGAGGACCTCGGCGCGCGAGGCGCTGGGGGCGCCGCCGGCGCGGGCGCCGCCACCGTGGCGCGGGTTGCGGCCCGGGGCCGGACGCCCGCGCCCACCGCGCCCACCCCCGCGGGGCACCCGGGCGAGCTTGTCGTGGCGGGCGTCGGCCCGGGAGATCGCGACCAGCTCGGGGTTCACCCCGAGGTCCGACGTCGGGGAGCCGTCGCCGCCGTCACGGCCGTGGTGGGAGGAGCCCTTCCCGGGCTTCCCGGGCTTGCCGTGCTTCCCGGGCTTCCCGGGCTTGTCGCTCCCACGTCGGGCGGCGCCGGCCGGCGCCGTCCCTCGGGCGGCGAGGACGGCGCCGCCGCTGGCGTGGGACTCGTCCTCTGCGGTGGACTCGTCGACGAAGAGGTCCACCATGCGGGTGCCGACCATGACGTGCTGCCAGAGCGGGACGGGACGGTGCTCGGAGACCACGACCTCGGTGGACCCGCGCACGGTGGCGAGCCAGGCGCCGAACTCCTCGGCGTTGGAGACCGTCGCCGAGAGGGAGGAGATCAGCACCTCGGGGGGCAGGTGGATGATCACCTCTTCCCAGACGGCGCCGCGGGCACGGTCCGCGAGGTAGTGCACCTCGTCCATGACGACGTGGCCGAGCCCGACGAGCGCGGGCGAGTCGGCGTAGAGCATGTTGCGGAGCACCTCGGTGGTCATGACGACGACGGGCGCGTCGCCGTTGACGGAGGTGTCGCCGGTGAGGAGGCCGACCTTCTCGGCGCCGAAGCGCGCGGAGAGCTCGGCGTGCTTCTGGTTGCTGAGCGCCTTGATCGGCGTGGTGTAGAAGGCTTTCTTTCCCGCGGTGAGCGCGAGGTGGACCGCGAACTCGCCGATGACCGTCTTGCCGGCGCCGGTGGGGGCGGCGACGAGGACCGAGGAGCCGGACTCGAGGGCCTCTCCGGCGCGCTGCTGGAAGTCGTCGAGCCCGAAGCCCAGGGTGGAGGTGAACGCGTGGAGCTCGGTGCGCTGCGAGGCGGTGCGCGCCTTGGCTGCCGCGAACCGCTCGGCGGGTGAGGGCATGGGACCAGGGTAGGTCAGCAGGTCAGGTGAGCAGCCTGAGAGCCCGGGTGAGCACGCGCACATCCAGCGGCGGTGCGTGGAGGGTCTCGCCGTCGCCGTGGGCGACGATCTCCGGCGCTGCACCGTGACCGTCACGCTGGTCTCCCCCCTGTCCCCCGACGAGCTCTAGGGTCACGTGGGCGGCGCGGTGGACGGTGACGGCGGGCGCGGCGGTGTGCCAGCCGAGGAACGCCGTGGGCAGCAGCGCGAGGAGGCCGAGACGTCCGAGCGCCCCGACGACGACGACCTCGGCGAGCCCGTCGTCCGGGCGGGCGCGCGGGGCGATGCGGATGCCGCCGCCGTAAGAGGTGGTGTTGGCGATGGCCACGAGCACGGCATCGATCTCCTGGACCAGCCCGTCCAGGCCCAGGCGGTAGCGCCGGGGCCGCCAGGCGGGCAGCAGCACAAGGACGGCCGCGGTGTAGCGGGCCCGGGGCGGGAGGCGGTGGCCCCAGGTACGCCTCGCCCCGGCGGCGGGGCCGGCGGCCCAGAGGTTGGCGCGGGCGTTGACCGCGGCGTCGAAGCCGGCGGCGATGACGGAGACGACGTCCCGCGCGGGGCCGCCCTTCCCCCCGGCGACGGCGAGCACGTCGATCTCGCGCGGGTCGGCGCCGGCGCTCAGCAGGGAGTCGAGGTGCTGGGCGGCGGCCGCGGGGCTGCGGGAGACCACCCCGAGGGCGCGGGCCGCGTCGTTGCCGCTCCCGGCGGGCACCACGTACAGGGGCACCCCCGTGCCGGCCAGAGCGGTGGCGGCGAGCTGCACGGTGCCGTCACCGCCGACGGCCACCAGCGCGCTGGGGCGGCGAGGACCCGCCGAGGACGCCAGCTCTCGGGCTCGGGCGACGACGTCGCTCGCGCTGCTCCCGCCGACCCGCACCACCTCGCGGCCGGTGGCGCGCAGGCGCCCCTCGACCGCGTCGGCCGTGCCGTGGCTCCGGGAGCCGGCGGCGGGGGCCCCGAGCACGAGCACGGGGCCGAGGCGGCTCACAGCGGCGAGGCCTCGTCGTCGGGGACCTCGGGGTTCTTCGCCTTCTTGGCCTCCTTCTTCGCCTTGCGACGGTCGTGGAGGACCGCGATGAGGATGGCGATGGCGAACAGCACGATGATCGGCGCCGCGAGGATGAACATCGCCGTGATGTCGGGGGTGGGCGTGGCGACGGCGGCGAAGCCCAGCGCGGCCACGAGGACCCATCGCCATGCCTTGAGGATGCTCTGGCCCGCCAGCAGCCCGGCGAAGTTCAGCGCCACGAGGACCACGGGCAGCAGGAACGCGAAGCCGAACGTCAGCACCGTGCGCATGATGAAACCGATGTAGGTGGGCGCGTCGATGTAGTTCGAGCCGCTCTCCGGGGTGAACGACGTGAAGAACGCCACCGCCCTGGGGATGAAGAGGCTCGCGAGGAGCACGCCGCCGAGGAAGAGCGGCACTGCTGCGGAGACGAACCCGATGGCGTATCGCCGCTCCTTCCGGGTGAGCCCCGGCGTGATGAAGGCCCACAGCTGATAGATCCACACCGGCGACGAAAAGATCGCCCCGAGGAAGAATGCGCTCTGGATTTTCAGGTCGAAGGACGTGGAGACACCGTCGAAGTTCAACGAAGCCACAACGCCGCGCTGCTTGCTGATTTCCATCAGCGGCTGTGCAACGTCGGTAAAAAGCCGGTCATACAAAATCCAGCCGATAACCGCACCGACAACGAGG
>JBBSRD010000093.1:0-9735 GCA_038243415.1 Actinomycetales bacterium
CGACCTGGGCGTCGCCGGCGATGACCGACTCGGCCAGGCGGAGGTCCGCGTTGAGGAGCGCGTGGGTGGCGCTGCCCATGGCGGTCCCCACGAGCGCCGTCATCGACTGCAGGCGGTGGGCGAGCTGGTCGAGCTCGTGGTGGAAGACGTCGCGCACGGGGATCTCCTTCGGGTCGTCGCTGCCCGCGCGCAGGAGCACCCGCGGATCGCGGTCTCCATGATGTGCCACCCAGGTGAACGTGTCCCCCGCTCGCGGGTGAACGGCAGGCGAACTCACCGCCCGACGACCGCCTCCGTCGCTGGTCGGTGGGCCGGCAGGCCTACATTGCTCGGCGTGGACCTCGCCGTGATCGTCGCGGTGCTGCTCTCGGCAGCGCTCGGAGCGCTCGTCGCGCTCGTGGCCCGCGGCGTCCTCTCCTCCGGCTCGCGCGCCGGTCGCGACGGTTCCGACCCGTTCTCGCCGCTGCCGGGCGCCCCCGACGTGCCCGACGCGGTCGCGGAGGTGCTCGCCCTGGTCGGCGGCCCCGCGGTGGTGCTCGACGTCGCCGACGAGGTGGTGCGGGCCTCCCCGGCCGCGCACGCCATCGGCCTGGTCCGCGGCGGCGTCCTCGCCCACCCGGAGACCCTCGCCCTGGTCCGCGCGGCGCGGCGCGACGGAGCCACCCACGAGAGAGCGCTCCTGCTCCCGCGCGGGCGCTCGCCGGGCGCCCGCCCCTCGGTCCTGTCCGTGCGGGTGGCGCCCCTGGGGACGCTGCACGTGCTCCTTCTCGCCACCGACGACACCGAGGCCGTCCGCCTCGAGGAGGTCCGCCGCGACTTCGTCGTCAACGTCAGCCACGAGCTCAAGACGCCGGTGGGAGCGATGGGCCTGCTGGCCGAGGCCCTCGAGGGGGCCGCGGACGACCCGGTGGCCGTCCGCCGCTTCGCCTCCCGCGCCGGTGTGGAGTCCCGGCGCCTGGCCGAGCTCGTCCGCGACATCGTTGAGCTCTCCAAGGTGCAGGTCGACGCCCCCGCCATGGACGCCCGCCGGGTGGACCTCGCCGCCGTGCTCGACGAGGCGGTCGACCGGTGCCGCCTCGCCGCGCAGGACCGCGACGTGGTCCTGGAGCTGACGCTGGACCCCGGCGACGCCGCCGGCTCGGAGGTCGTGGGGGATGCCGACCAGCTGGTCAGCGCGGTCACCAACCTCGTGGACAACGCCGTGCGCCACTCCGAGGCCGGCGACCGCGTGGCGGTGGGTCTCAGCCGCCAGGGCGGCGTGGTCGAGCTCCTCGTGACCGACCAGGGGCCAGGGATCCCGCCGGACGAGCAGCAGCGGGTCTTCGAGCGGTTCTACCGCGTGGACCCCGCGCGCTCGCGCGCCACCGGAGGGACCGGCCTGGGGCTGGCGATCGTCAAGCACGTGGCGGCCGGCCACGGCGGCGAGGTCTCCCTGTGGAGCCAGGTGGGCCAGGGCTCGACCTTCGGCCTGCGTCTGCCGGACCGTTCGGCGCGCCCCGCCGCCCTGGTCCCCGCGGCCGGGCGCGAGGGCCTCGCTGTCGCCGTCCCCGCCGACGGGGCGACGGAGGCTCGGCCGTGACCCGCATCCTCGTGGTCGAGGACGAGGAGTCCATCTCCGACCCGCTGTCCTGGCTGCTCGGCCGCGAGGGCTACGAGGTGGAGGTCGCCGGTGACGGACGCTCCGCGATCACCGCTTTCGCCCGGTCGGGGGCGGACCTGGTGCTGCTGGACCTCATGCTGCCCGGGATCTCGGGGACGGACGTCTGCCGCACGCTGCGGGCCGGCAGCTCGGTGCCGATCATCATGCTCACCGCGAAGGACAGCGAGGTCGACAAGGTGGTGGGCCTGGAGCTCGGCGCCGACGACTACGTCACGAAGCCGTACTCCAGCGCTGAGCTGCTGGCCCGGGTGCGGGCCGTGCTGCGCCGCGGAGCGGAGACCGGGGACCCCGAGCCGGACGGCGTGCTGACGGTGGGCGCCCTGCGGATGGACGTTGAGCGCCACACCGTGACCGTGGGGGGCGAGGCCCTGCGCCTGCCCCTGAAGGAGTTCGAGCTGCTCGAGATCCTCCTGCGCAACGCCGGCCGGGTGCTCACCCGCGGGCAGCTCATCGACCGGGTGTGGGGCAGCGACTACGTGGGGGACACCAAGACGCTCGACGTCCACGTCAAACGGCTGAGGGCCAAGATCGAGGAGGACCCGGGAAACCCCCGGCACCTGCTGACGGTGCGGGGGCTGGGCTACAGGCTCGAGGACGGGTGAGCCCCTGGACCCGTCGCGGCGACGCTGCGCGGGCTCAGGCCTTCGGGAGCTCCGAGAGGTAGGGCTCGTACATCCCGAAGGTGCCGTCCAAGACCGGTGCGGCGGACTCGCGCGCCCGTCCGTCGGCGGTGGAGAAGGTCAGGGGGACCACGTAGCCGGGCCCCTGAGGCACCGAGTCGACGATCACCGTCTGCGATCCGGGGTCGACGCCGCCGATCTCGACGGTCTGCCCGGCGGGGACGTCCACGTCCTCGTCGAGGCCGGCACCGGTGATGGTGACCGACACGGGTTCGCTGCCGCTGTTCACCACCCGGGCCACGAGGACCCCCGGCTCGTCCGCCTCACGGGCGACGATGAGGAGCGAGGAGACGCTGACGGTGTCGCTGAGCGTGAAGTTCAGGCCGGCGCCGGGCACCATCGACCGCTGGGTGTCCTGGGGGGCCGCGAAGGTGCAGCCGCTGACCACGGCGGCGACGGCTGCGAGCGGCGCGACGGTGCGCAGCGCTCGGGGCAGTCCGCGGCCGGCGCGCGAGGGGGGTGCGGGAGGGGCCATCGGCGCACCATACCGGGGCCCGTCCGCCGAGGTGCAGCCTCGTTGCCGGCGAGGCGACAGAGCGCTCCGTGATAGATTAATCACGGTCGAGAGGAGTTTGCCCATGGCGTTCGAGGTCGGAGAAACGGTTGTCTACCCGCACCACGGGGCGGCGCTGATCGAAGAGATCCGGAATCGCACCGTCCGCGGTGAAGAAAAGATGTACCTGCGTCTCCGGGTTGCTCAGGGTGATCTGACGATCGAGGTCCCCGCGGAGAACTGCGACCTCGTGGGCGTCCGCGACGTGGTGGACGCTGCGGGGGTCGAGAGGGTGCTCGGGGTACTGCGCCAGCCGTACACCGAGGAGCCCACGAACTGGTCGCGTCGGTACAAGGCGAACCTGGAGAAGCTCGCTTCCGGGGACGTCATCAAGGTGTCCGAGGTCGTCCGCGACCTCTACCGCCGAGACCAGGACCGCGGTCTGTCCGCCGGCGAGAAGCGCATGCTCTCCAAGGCGCGTCAGATCCTCACCTCGGAGCTGGCTCTCGCGGAGAAGACCGACGAGGCGCGCGCGGAGGCCATGCTCGACGAGGTCCTCGCCAGCTGAACGAGATGAAGCCCCCCGGCGGCGTCGCCTGCGTCGTCGTCGCCGCCGGGTCGGGCACCCGTCTCGCCGCGGGGATCCCCAAGGCGTTCGTGCGCGTCGGGGGACGCACGCTGCTCGGCCACGCCGTCGCGAGGGTCCGCGCCTCCGGCCCTGTCACCCAGGTGGTCCTCGTCGTCCCCGACGACCGTGTCCGCGAGGTGTCCGACGCGTTCGCCGACGCGGTGGTCGTCGCTGGCGGACCGACGCGGCAGCAGTCCGTGCAGGCGGGTCTCCGGGCGATCGACCCGGGGACGAGCGTCGTCCTCGTGCACGACGCCGCCCGCGCCCTCACCCCACCAGCGACGTTCGTGGCCGTCGTCGACGCGGTGCGCTCGGGCCACGCGGTCGTGGTGCCCGCCGTCGAGCTCCACGACACCGTGCGGTCCGTCGGCGCTGGTGCCAGCTCCCTCGTGGACCGCTCCACGCTCCGCGCCGTGCAGACCCCCCAGGGGTTCCGGCGCGACGTCCTCGACCGCGCCCACGCCGACGCCGCGGCGCTGGAGGCCTCCGCGCCCGCGACCGACGACGCCACCCTCACCGAGCGGGCCGGCCACCGCGTCACGCTCGTCGCCGGCGCACCGGAGGCCTTCCAGGGGACCCGTCCGCTTGACCTCCTGCTGGCGGAGGCCGTCGTCGCCGCCGGGCCCGAGCGTCCCGCGCACGAGCCCCCAGCCGGTGACGGCTCCGGCGCGGCGGACCGCTCGCCCGGGCAGGTGCCGGCATGAGCCCGGAGGGTGGCGTCAGCCTCCCGGTGGTGGGGATCGGGGT
This sequence comes from Actinomycetales bacterium, assembly GCA_038243415.1. GTDB lineage: Bacteria > Actinomycetota > Actinomycetes > Actinomycetales > Quadrisphaeraceae > CADCUY01. The sequence continues at coordinate 4,209 of JBBSRD010000093.1, forward strand.
GGACGTCCACCCCTTCGACGACGACCCGGCGCGGCCCCTGTGGGTGGCCGGGCTGCACTGGCCCGACGACGGACCGGGCCTGCGGGGTCACTCCGACGGCGACGTGGCCGCCCACGCGGCGTGCGACGCGCTGTTCTCCGCCGCGGGCGTCGGCGACCTCGGCGAGCACTTCGGGACCGCGCGCCCGCGGTGGGCCGGGGCGTCGGGGGCGGTGCTGCTCGCCGAGGCCGCGCGCCTGGTGCGTGAGGCGGGCTTCGAGGTGGGGAACGTGTCCGTGCAGGTCGTCGGTGTGCGGCCACGGGTCGGGCGACGCAGGGCGCAGGCACAGGCCGCCCTGTCGCAGGCTTGCGGCGCCCCGGTGAGGGTGGCGGGCACCACGACCGACGGCCTCGGGCTCACCGGGCGGGGCGAGGGCGTCGCTGCCATCGCCACCGCGCTGCTCGTCCCGCGCTGAGCCGGCTCGGCCGGCCCCGTGACGTCACGAGGCCCCCTCCCCCTGGTCGGGGTGAGGGGGCCTCGTCGTACCACGGGCAGGTCGGCTCTCAGCCGATGAGCGAGCCGGCCTTCTGCGCGGTCGCGAAGCGGGAGGCGACGTCCTCCCAGTTGACGATGTTCCAGAACGCCTTGATGTAGTCGGCGCGCACGTTCAGGTAGTCCAGGTAGTACGCGTGCTCCCAGACGTCGAGCATGAGCACGGGGACGACGCCCAGGGGAAGGTTGCCCTGCTGGTCGTAGAGCTGGACGGTGATGAGCCTCGCGCCGAGCGTGTCGTAGGCGAGCACGGCCCACCCGGAGCCCTGGACGCCCGCGGCGACGGCGGTGAACTGCGCCTTGAGCTTGTCGAGCCCGCCGAACTGCTCGTCGATGGCGGAGGCGAGCTCGCCGGTCGGCTCGCCGCCGTCGGGGGAGAGGTTCTTACAGAAGACGCTGTGGTTGACGTGGCCGCCGAGGTTGAACGCAAGGTTCTTCTCGTGCAGGTTCACGGCCGCCAGGTCGCCGGCCTCGCGGGCGTCGGCCAGCTTGGACAGCGCGGTGTTCGCGCCGGTGACGTAGGCCTGGTGGTGCTTGTCGTGGTGCAGCTGCATGATCTTGCCGGAGATGTGGGGCTCGAGAGCCGCGTAGTCGTAGGGCAGGTCGGGCAGCGTGTAGTCAGCCATAGGAGCTCCTCCGTGGGGTGATCAGGGTGTTCACCCCACTCTGTCGTCCGCGCCCGCGCAGAGCAACCTCGCACAGATGTTTCGGTGTACCAAAACCCGGTGTCCCGTCGGCGCGTCCTGCTCGTCTCCGTGGGTGCGCTACCGCTGCGCGCGAACCCGTGGATCAGAACTCCGAGGTGCCGCCGACCTGGCTGGGTGAGCCCAGGCGCTGGAGGTGGAAGCGGCGCGTCAGGCGGATCACCGGGCGGACCATCATCTCGCTGCTGCCCGCGAGGAAGAACCACGTGCCGAGCGTCGTGGTGGACGCGGAGAAGAAGAGGATGCTGCCAGCGATGAACCACGCACCGATGAGGATGTCGTTGAGGATCGAGACGATCTCGTAGCGGTCGCGGACGACCAGCTCGTGGTGACCGATCTTCAGGTCCCACTCTTCGCGGGGGGAGACCGGTGCACCGCTCATGCGGCGAGGTTACGCAGCCGCCCCGCCGAGCGGGAGGGCCCTGAGCAGCGAGGCCCCTCGTCTCGGTCGCGTCCAGGGAACGTCCAGCCGACGTCCGAACAACCTCCAGGACGGAGGTTCACGCTGGATCCATGAGCAGCCAGCCAGCCCCGCGTGAGGCCACCGACCACCAGCTTCTGCACCAGCCCGCGCGGCGCCGCGGACCGGGCTGGACCGGGACGGTCGTCGTCGCGGTCACGGCCGGCCTGCTCTCCGGCGGTCTCGTCGCCGGGCTCGGCGCCCTGGACGGCCCTGCCCCGGCTGACCCGGCGAGCTCCTCGGTCTCTGCGAGCGCTCCGCCGGCCTCGCAGCAGGTGTCCCTGGAGGACGCGGTGAGCTGGGGGGCGGTCGCGAGCCGGGTCAGCCCCTCGGTGGTGACCATCACGGTGAGGGGCCAGAGCGGCGGCGGTGAGGGCACCGGCGTGGTCCTCGACAAGGAGGGGCACGTGGTCACCAACGACCACGTCGCGACCGCCGGGGGTCCGGGCGCGAAGATCCGCGTCACCCTGACCGACGGGCGCATCTACGACGCCACCATCGCCGGCACCGACCCCACCACCGACCTCGCGGTCCTGAAGCTGGAGGACCCGCCCGCAGACCTGGTGCCGGCCAGCTTCGGTGACTCCTCGACGGTCGAGGTCGGCCAGCCGGTGATGGCCCTGGGCAACCCGCTGGGCCTGTCCAACACCGTGACCACCGGGATCATCTCCGCCCTGGACCGCCCCGTGGTCACCGGCGGCGAGCAGGGCGACGCGGCGGTGGTCACCAACGCCCTGCAGACCGACGCCTCGATCAACCCCGGCAACTCCGGCGGCGCGCTGGTCGACGCCGCCGGCAAGGTCATCGGCATCAACTCCTCCATCGCCGCGCCCTCCAGCGGCGACGGTCAGGCCGGCTCGGTGGGTCTGGGCTTCGCCATCCCCTCCGACGAGGTCCAGCGCATCGCCCAGGAGCTCGTCGCGGACGGCTCTGCCAGCCACGCCCAGCTCGGCATCACCCCCGCCGCCCAGCCCGCCACCGCCACCGTGGACGGCACCTCGCGCCAGTCCGCCGTCATCGCCGAGGTCGTCCCCGGGAGCCCCGCCGCCGACGCCGGCCTGCAGGCCGGCGACCAGGTCGTCGCCGTCGACGGGACCCCCACGCCGGCCCCGGACTCCCTCGTCGCGCTCGTGCGCTCCCACGCCCCCGGCGACGAGGTCGTCCTCACCGTCGTGCGCGACGGCTCGACGCAGAAGGTCACCGCCACCCTCCAGGAGGCCCGGCGCTGACCGGTCCCTCCCGGGGAGCCGGTCAGCAGGGCCGGCCCGGGCTCAGTGGCCCCGGTCGACCCACTCCTGCAGGTGCGGGGCCTCGTCGCCGATCGTCGTGGTGCCACCATGTCCGGGCAGCACCTTCGTCTCCGCCGGGAGGGTGAGCAGACGCTCGCGGATCGAGGCGACGATGGTCGGGAAGTCGCTGTACGAGCGGCCCGTCGCGCCGGGACCGCCCGCGAAGAGCGTGTCGCCGGTGAGCACCACGCCCAGGTCCGAGACACGCAGGCACACCGATCCGGGGGAGTGCCCCGGGGTGTGGATCACCTCGACCTCGGTGCCGGCGACGTCGATCAGCTGACCGTCGTGGAGCATCCGGTCCGGGTCCTGGGCGGGGTGCGTCAGGGCCCACACCTCGAGGTCCGCGTGGTGGAGCATCGTGGGCGCGTCGAAGCGCTCGGCGGCCGCGGGGGCCAGCGCGACGTGGTCGTCGTGCGCGTGGGTGCAGGCGATCGCCACCACCCGACGACCGTCGACCACCGCGGCCAGCGCGTCGAGGTCGTGCGGAGCGTCGACGACGAGGCACTCCTCGTCGTCGCCGAGGACCCAGATGTTGTTCTCGACGTCGAACGTCTCGCCGTCGAGGCTGAAGGTCCCGTCAGCGGTGGCATGGTCGATCCTGAGGTTCTTCATGGCCCCCATCAGAGCACCACCACCGATCGCAGCACGCCGCCACCGGCCACCGCGGCGATGGCCTCCTCGACGTCGCCCAGGCCCACCCGCTCGGTGACGAACTCCTGCAGCGGGAACCGGCCCTGCAGGGAGAGGCTGGCGAGCATCGGGAAGTCGCGCTCGGGCAGGCAGTCGCCGTACCAGCTGGACTTCAGCGCCCCGCCCCGCCCGAAGACGTCGATCAGCGGCAGCTCGACCGTGGCCTCGGGGTTGGGGACGCCCACCAGCACCACCGTGCCGGCGAGGTCGCGGGCGTAGAACGCCTGGCGGTAGGTCGCGGGGATGCCCACGGCGTCGATGACGACGTCGGCCCCGTTCCCACCGGTCAGAGCCCTGATCGCCTCGACCGGGTCGGTCTGGGAGGCGTCCACGACGTCGGTGGCGCCGAACTTGCGCGCCACCTCGAGCTTGCTGGCCGCGGTGTCCACGGCGATCACCGTGGTCGCCCCGGCCAGCACCGCGCCGGCGATGGCGGCGTCGCCCACGCCCCCGCAGCCGATCACGGCGACGGAGTCGCCCCGGGAGACGGCGCCGGTGTTGACGGCCGCGCCGAACCCGGCCATCACCCCGCAGCCGATGAGGCCTGCGGCGGCGTCGTCGAGCTCCGGGTCGACCTTCGTGCACTGCAGGGCGTGGACCAGCGTCTTCTCCGCGAACGCCCCGATGCCCAGCGCCGCTGTGAGGACGGTGCCGTCCGTCAGCGTCATGGGGGTGGCGGCGTTGTGGGTGTCGAAGCAGTACCAGGGCCTCCCGCGGCGGCAGGCGCGGCACTGGCCGCACACCGCCCGCCAGTTGAGGACCACGTGGTCGCCGACCGCCACGTGGGTGACGCCCTCACCGATCTGCGAGACGGTGCCGGTGGCCTCGTGGCCGAGGAGGAAGGGGTAGTCGTCGTTGATGTCGCCGTCGCGGTAGGCCACGTCGGTGTGGCACACCCCGCACGTGGACACGTCGACGACCGCCTCGCCGGGGCCGGGCGGGGGGACGACCACGTCGACGACCTCGACGGGTGCCCCCTTGGTGCGGGCGATGACGCCCTTGACGGTGGTGCTCTCGGCGCTCATGGCCCGACGCTAGCGGTCCGGCAGCGTCGAGGTCACGTGCCTCTACCCTGGGCCTGTGACTTCGGGGACCCTGCGCCTGCACGACTCGGCCACCGGGTCCGCTCGGGACTTCGCGCCCCTGGTCCCCGGTCGTGCCAGCGTCTACCTGTGCGGCGCCACGCCCCAGGGCTCCCCGCACGTCGGGCACCTCCGCTCTGCCATCGCCTTCGACGTCCTGCGGCGCTGGATGGAGATCGGCCACGGGCTCGACGTCACCCTCGTGCGCAACGTCACCGACATCGACGACAAGGTGCTCGCGAAGGCCGGCGCGGCTGGGGTCCCCTGGTGGGCGTGGGCCTACCGCTTCGAGCGGGAGTTCACCGCCGCCTACGACGCCGTGGGCGTCGCCCCGCCCACCTACGAGCCGCGGGCGACGGGGCACGTCGGCGCGATGGTCGAGCTCGTCGAGCGCCTCATCGAGCGGGGGCACGCCTACGCCGCTGCCGACGGGTCCGGTGACGTGTTCTTCGACGTCCGCTCCTGGCCGGACTACGGGTCGCTCGCCCACATCAGCCTCGACGACGTGGTCTCCGCGGCCGATGCCGACCCGCGCGGCAAGCGCGACCCCCGCGACTTCGCGCTGTGGAAGGGCCGCAAGGACTCCGAGCCCGTCACCGCTTCGTGGGAGGCCCCCTTCGGCGCGGGGCGCCCCGGCTGGCACCTGGAGTGCTCCGCCATGGCGCGGCGCTACCTCGGGCCGAAGTTCGACGTCCACGGGGGCGGGCTGGACCTGCGCTTCCCCCACCACGAGAACGAGCAAGCCCAGTCGCGGGCTGCCGGCCAGCA
>JBBSRD010000094.1:0-9702 GCA_038243415.1 Actinomycetales bacterium
CAGGTCGAGGGAGGCGACGACGTTGCGCAGCGTGGTCACCGTGAGCTGATCGATGCCCTGGATGTAGTTCGCGATCTCGTAGGTCGCGGCCCGCGGGTCGGTGGGCTGGAAGTAGATGACCGTGTCGATGCTCACCACGAGGTTGTCCGAGGTGATCACCGGCTGCGGCGGGAAGGAGACGACCTGTTCGCGCAGGTCCACCCTGGCCCGCACCCGGTCCACGGCCGGCACCAGCAGGTGCAGGCCCGCCTCGAGGGTGCGCGAGTAACGGCCCAGGCGCTCCACGATGAGCGAGGAGGCCTGCGGGACGATCCGCACGGAGCGGATCACGATGAGGGCCACCACCACCAGCAGCAGGACGAGCACGATCGTGACCAGGGTCGAGCTGTCCATCAGGTCTCATCTCCATCGGTGCGTGCGGGATCCGGGCGTGCTGGCTCGGATCGTGGTGGCTCTGATCGTGCAGGAGCGTCGGGGACGGGATCGGTGCGGGTGGGGCCGTCCTGAGCAGGACCGCTGCCCTGCGCTGCGTCGGCGGGCGCCGGCTCCACGACGGCCGTGGCGCCCTCGATGGCGACCACGCGCACCCGCGAGCCCACGTCCATGGTGGCCCCGGCCTCGCTGCGGGCGCTCCACTCCTCGCCGGCGAGCTTGACCCGCCCCCCGAGGTCGTCCACGGCGGAGAGCACCAGCGCGGTGCGCCCCGCGAGCGCGGCGGTGCCGGAGGGGACCATCTCCTGCTGGGCGCGCAGGCGCGCCAGGATGCGGGGGCGGGCCAGGGTCAGCAGGCCCACGGCGAGGACGACCGCGACGATCGTCTGGGCGGCGAAGGGACCCCCGGCGAGCGCGACCCCCGCGCCGCCGAGCGCGGCGACGACGAGGGTGGCGAAGACGAGGTCGAGCGTGAACAGCTCGCCGGCACCGAGGACGAACGCTGCGATCACCCACCAGAACCACGCCATGATCAGAGCCTAGGCCTTGGTACCGACGACGGCCCGCGCCGACATCCGCCCGTCGCGGCGCTCGAGCGCGACGCTGATGCCGAACGCCTCGGACAGCGACGCCGAGGTGATCGCCTCCTCGGCGGGCCCGGCCACCACCACCTGGCCGCGGCGCAGGAGCACCGCGTGGGTGATGCCCGCGGGGACCTCTTCGACGTGGTGGGTGACCAGCACCATCGCGGGGGCGGTGAGGTCGGCGGCGAGGGCGGACATCCGGGCGACCAGGTCCTCGCGGCCCCCGAGGTCGAGCCCCGCGGCCGGCTCGTCCAGGAGCAGCAGCTCGGGGTCGGACATCAGCGCGCGGGCGATCAGCACGCGCGCCGCCTCGCCGCTGGAGAGGGTCCCGAAGCGGCGCTGCGCGAGGGCGCCGGCGCCCATCTGCTCCAGGAGGGCGAGGCCACGGGCGGTGTCGCCGTCCTCGTAGGACTCCTGCCAGCGCCCCACCACCCCGTAGGCCGCGGTGACCACGACGTCGAGCACGGCCTCCGCGGGGGGCACCTGCCCGGCGAGCGCGGCGGAGGACAGACCGATCCGGGGGCGCAGCTCGAAGACGTCGACCTTGCCGAGGCGCTCGCCGAGGACCCAGGCGCGGCCGCCGCTGGGGTGGGCGCGCGTCGCGGCGACCTGGAGCAGCGTGGACTTGCCGGCGCCGTTGGGCCCGAGGACGGCCCACCGCTCGCCCTCCTCCACCTGCCAGCTCACGGCGTCCAGCAGGGTCGAGCCTCCGCGCGAGACGCTCACGCGGTCGAGGTCGATGACGTCGGCCAGGGGCTCGGTGCGCAGCGGGCCGCCGCCCGCTGGCCCACCCGCTGGCCCGCCCGCTCCTGCGCCAGCCGCGACGGGCGGGCCTGCGGGCGGGGGCGGGGGTGTCGCAGCCATGCCCGTGACCCTAGTGAGCGGGCGGCCGGGGCTCTCGGTGGTGCCGCCCCGCTCCCGGGAGCGCTGTCAGCAGCGCTGTCGCCGAGGCGAGAGGTCACCTACCGTGAGGTCATGCTCGAGGTCCCACGGTCCGTCGTCCTCGCCGCCTGGGCCGGAGCCGTGGCGGCGGGACGGGCCAGCCCGGCGTCCGCCCTCGCGGCCGTGACCGGCACGGATGAGCCGCACACGACGACGTGGGCCGCCGCGGGCCCCGGCAGCGGCGCCGTCGGCGCCCCGCCCGACGGCCACGGGAGGACCGCGCCGTCGTGGGCGACGGGCGAGGGCGCAGGGACGCTGGCCGACGTGCTGAGCTCCCTCGCCGGGGCGGGGGCCCGGGTGCGGGCGGTGCTGCCCGCTCCCGGCGACCCGTCGGGCCTCGCGGGCCCGCCGGCGCTGACCGCCGACGCGGTGGACGCGGGCGAGGCGGTGCTCGTCGACGACACGGTGGACCCCGGGGCGGGGGCCCCAGAGCCGGGGGCCGGCACGGCCACCGCCAGCGCCCTGGTCCCCGAGGTGACGGTCTTCGGGTCCTTCGTGGAGCCTGGCGCCCTGGTCACCTGGACGATCCACCGGGCGCGCGTGCGCCCCGACGCGGACGCGATGACCCTCTCGAGCGCGACGCGCGTCCTGCGGGCGGCGCTGTCGTCGGCGACCGGGGCGCTGACCGACCTCGACGTGGCCCGGTGGCGCGAGGACGCCGCGGACCGGCTCTCGGACGCCCGCGGGGGCGCCCTGTCCCGCGACGCCTTCCCCCCGTCGGCCCCCCCGGAGGCGGTGGCCGTGGCGACGACGGCGGCGCGGGTCCTGCTGATCGTCGAGCTGGCGGGCGGGGACGAGGGGGGCTCGCTCGTCTCAGCGGAGGCGGCGGCCCGCCGCGGGGTGCTGCGCGAGGTCGACGGGGTCGCCCGTTCCGCGCTCGCGGTGGCGGCCTCCTCCACCGGGCAGGGCTCTCAGAGGCCGAGCGCCGCCTCGTAGACCTTCACGGTGCGGCCGGCGATGGTCTCCCAGGCGAACTCGTCGACGGCGCGCTGGCGCCCGGCCTCGCCGCGACGCTCCGCCTCGGCGCGGTCGGAGCACGCCTGCTCCAGGGTCTGCGCGAGGTCCGAGACGTACCGCTCCGGGTCCACCGGTGTGCCGGTGCCGTCGCTCGCCTGCTCGATGGGGACCAGCCAGCCGGTCCGCCCGTCGGCGACGACCTCGGGGATGCCCCCGGTGGCGGTGCCGACGACCGCGGCGCCGCAGGCCATCGCCTCGAGGTTGACGATCCCCAGCGGCTCGTAGATCGAGGGGCAGACGAAGACCGTCGCGGCGGTGAGCACCTGGCACAGCTGCTCGCGCGCCAGCATGCGGTCGATCCAGACGACGCCGCGCCGGCTGGCCGCGAGGTCGGCGACGAGCTGCTCGACCTCACGGGCGATCTCCGGGGTGTCGGGGGCACCGGCGCACAGCACCACCTGGACGTCAGCGGGCAGCCGGGCCACGGCCCGCAGCAGGTACGGGAGACCCTTCTGGCGGGTGATGCGCCCGACGAAGACGACCGAGGGCTTCTCGGGGTCGATGCCGAGCCCTCGCAGCGCCTCGTGCGCCTCCGGGCTGTCGTCGGGGCGCCACGCGCTCGAGTCGATCCCGTTGTGGACCACGTGGACCTTGGCGGGGTCCACGGCGGGGTAGCAGCGCAGGATGTCCGCGCGCATCCCCGCCGAGACCGCGATCACCGCGGCCGCGCCGTGGTAAGCGGTGGACTCCACCCACGAGGACACCGCGTAGCCGCCGCCGAGCTGCTCGGCCTTCCAGGGGCGCAGCGGCTCCAGGCTGTGGGCGGAGAGGACGTGGGGCACGCCATGGAGCAGCCCGCCGACGTGACCGGCCATGTTGGCGTACCAGGTGTGGGAGTGCAGCAGGTCCGCGCCGGCGACGTCGGCGGCCATCGCCAGGTCGACGCCCAGGGTGCGCAGGGTGGCGTTGGCCGACGCGAGCTCGGCGAGGTCCGGGTAGCCGGTGGTGCCCTCCTCGGCGCGGGGCTCACCGAACGCGTGCACCCGCACGTCCAGGGTGGCGCCGGGTCGGGGCCCGGCCGAGCCGAGCGCCAGGTCGGGGTGGCGGCGCAGCACGTCGACGAGCTCGGCGACGTGGACGCCCGCCCCCCCGTAGACGTTGGGGGGGTACTCGCGGGTCAGGACGTCGAGGCGCATCACGGCAACCTAGCGGCGCGCCGGGGGCGCGGTCGACGCCCTCTGCGCGAGCACCGCCGGGGCCGACCGCCCGACCGGCCGGGTGATCGCCGGCAGAGCCCGCCGCTAGGGTTCCGCGCATGGCGACAAAGGTGTTGGCGATCGTTCTGGCAGGTGGCGAGGGCAAGCGGTTGATGCCCCTGACGGCGGACCGGGCCAAGCCCGCCGTGCCCTTCGGGGGGTCCTACCGCCTCATCGACTTCGCGCTGTCGAACCTGGTGAACGCGGGCTACCTCAAGGTGGTCGTCCTGACGCAGTACAAGAGCCACTCCCTCGACCGTCACGTGACGCTGACGTGGCGCATGTCGACGATGCTCGGCAACTACGTCACCCCGGTCCCCGCCCAGCAGCGCCTGGGGCCCCGCTGGTACCTCGGCAGCGCTGACGCGATCTTCCAGTCCCTCAACCTCATCCGCGACGAGAAGCCCGACGTCATCGTCGTCGTCGGGGCCGACCACGTCTACAAGATGGACTTCTCGCAGATGGTCGAGCAGCACGTCGCCTCGGGCCTGCCGTGCACCGTCGCCGCGATCCGCCAGCCCATCGGGCTCGCCGACCAGTTCGGGGTCATCGCCACCGACGAGTCCGCGCCCGACAAGATCGCCGCCTTCCTCGAGAAGCCGAAGGACGCCGTGGGCCTGGCGGACTCCCCCGACGAGGTGCTGGCCTCGATGGGCAACTACGTCTTCACCGCCGACGCCCTCGTGGACGCCGTCACGCGCGACGCCGACATGGAGGGCAGCCGCCACGACATGGGCGGCGACATCGTGCCGTGGTTCGTCGACCAGCAGCTCGCGGGCGTCTACGACTTCAAGAACAACGACGTCCCCGGCTCCGTGGCCGGCGCCACGGCGTACTGGCGCGACGTGGGGACCCTGGACAGCTACTACGACGCCACGATGGACCTCATCGCCGTCGTCCCGGCGTTCAACCTCTACAACAACGACTGGCCGATCCTCAGCCAGCAGCCGTCGCTGCCCCCGGCGAAGTTCGTGCACCACGCCGAGGGCCGCGTGGGGTCCGCGGTCGACTCCATCGTGGGTCTCGGGACGATCGTCTCGGGTGCGAGCGTGAACCACTCCGTGGTCGGCGCCGGCGTCCGGGTGCGCTCCTGGGCCGAGGTCTCCGACTCGGTGCTCATGGACGGCGTCGACGTCGGGCGTCACGCGATCGTGAGGCGCGCCATCCTCGACAAGAACGTCGTCGTCCCGCCCGGGGCGCAGATCGGCGTGGACCGCAGCGCCGACGAGGCCGCGGGCTACACGGTCACCGCCTCCGGGATCACGGTCGTCGGCAAGGGGCACGTCGTCCCCGCGCCGAAGAGCGTGCCCGCCGACCCCCCGGGCCACGAGAACGACGGCGACGCACCGGACGCCAGCGCGGCAGGTGCAGTACAACGGTGAGCGACGCCACCACGCCGGTCCTGCCGGTCACCCCCGGCGCCCCTGTCCTGGCCACCTTCACGGGGCGCTTCAGGCTCGGCGTGATCGCCTCGGTCCTGGAGGCGGTGGCCGCCGCCGACGCCGACGTCCTCGACCTGCGGCAGATGCTCGTGCGCGACCACGTGACGATCTCCTTGGCGCTGGCCCCGTCCGGCGACGCTGCCAGCGACCTGGAGCGGGCGCTCAGGGCGGCGGCGGACACGCTCGGTCTCACCCTGACCCTGTCGAGGGAGGACGTCCACGCGAGCTCGAGCGATGGTGAGCACCTCTACGTCTGCGTCATCGCTGCTCGCCTGTCCGCGAGCGCGCTCGCGGACATCACGGGAGACATCGCGCGGGCCGGCGGCTGCATCGACCGGGTCCGCCACCTCTCGCGGCACCCCGTCGCGTCGGTGGAGATCGACGTCTCCGGCGCCGCTCACGAGGGTCTGCGGAAGACGCTCACCCTGCGGGCGGCCGAGCTGGGGGTCGACGTGGCCGTCTCGCCGGCCGGTCTCGCGCAGCACGGTCGCCGCCTCGTGGTGCTCGACGTGGACTCCACCCTCATCCAGGACGAGGTCATCGAGCTCCTGGCGGCTCACGCGGGGCGCTCCGACGAGGTCTCCGCGCTGACCGAGGCCGCGATGCGCGGGGAGATCGACTTCGTGACCTCCCTGCGCCAGCGGGTCTCGGCGCTGGCCGGCCTGCACGTGGACGCCGTGGCCGACGTGGTCCACGAGGTCCGCCTGACGCCCGGGGCGAAGACCCTCGTCGACGTCCTGCACCACCTGGGGCACACGCTCGCGCTGGTCTCTGGCGGGTTCGTGGAGGTCGTCGGGCCGCTGGCCGCGAGCCTGGGGATCCGCCACGTGCGCGCCAACGCCCTGGAGGTCTCGTCGGGGCTCCTGACCGGGCGCACGCTGGGCAAGGTCATCGACCGCGCGGCGAAGGCGGAGGCGCTGCGGGAGTTCGCCGCCGCGGAGCACCTCCCGCTCTCACGGGCCGTGGCGATCGGTGACGGCGCCAACGACCTGGACATGCTGGCTGCGGCCGGTCTCGGCATCGCGTTCAACGCCAAGCCCGTGCTGCGCGCCGCGGCCCAGACGACCATCAGCGTGCCCTTCCTGGACAGCGTGCTGCACCTGCTGGGGCTCTCGCGCGCCGAGATCGAAGAGGTCGCGGCCATGGCTGAGCTCGAGCCCGTCCCGCTCGGCGCCGTCGCCGACGACGCCTGGTGAGCGCCACCGGAGGCGCAGCCGCCCCCTATGACGCGCCCAGGGTCGCCGCTGCGGTGCGCGAGCTGCTGATCGCCATCGGCGAGGACCCCGACCGCGAGGGGCTGCGCGAGACGCCCCAGCGCGTCGCGCGCGCCGGGCTCGAGCTCTTCGCCGGGCTGCACACCAGCGCTGAGAAAGCGCTCACCACCACCTTCGACGCCGGACACGAAGAGCTGGTCCTCGTCCGCGACATCGACGTGGCCTCGGTGTGCGAGCACCACCTCCTGCCGTTCCGCGGCGTGGCCCACGTCGGCTACATCCCTGGGTCGCACGGGCGCGTGACGGGCCTGTCCAAGCTGGCGCGCCTCGTGGACGTCTACGCCAGGCGCCCCCAGCTCCAGGAGCGCCTCACCACCCAGGTGGCCGACGCCCTGGTCACCCACCTCGAGCCGCGCGGGGTGATGGTCGTCGTCGAGGCGGAGCACACGTGCATGTCGATGCGCGGGGCGCGCACGCCGTCGGCCACCACCGTCACGTCCGCCGTGCGCGGTGGCATGCGCACCTCGAGCACCCGCGCCGAGGTCCTGCAGCTGATCATGGGCCGCCGCGGCCGCTGAGCGCTGCCCCCTACTCTCTGCACCGTGACGAGACCCTCCCCCTTCGTCGGACGCCGCCAGCGCGAGCCGCGCCTGCCTCCCGGCCAGTACGACGTCGGCTCCGACTACCCCGTCCTGACCGCCGAGGCCACGCCCAACGTCTCCCTCGACACGTGGACCTTCACCGTCGACGGTCTCGTGGAGCGGCCCACCACCCTGACCGCCGCCGAGCTGCGCGCCCTGCCCCGCTCACGGTGGGAGGGTGACATCCACTGCGTCACCACGTGGAGCAAGCTCGGCACCTCCTTCACCGGCGTGAGCCTCGACAGCGTCCTCGCGCTCGCCGGGGTGGCTCCCGCAGCCACGCACGCCCTCTCGTGGTCCTCGAGCGGGTACACCACCAACCTGCCCGTCGCCGACGTCACCGGTGGCAGGGCGTGGCTGGTGTGGGAGCACGAGGACCGGCCGCTCACCACGGAGCACGGCGGCCCGGTGCGCATGCTCGTCCCCCACCTCTACTTCTGGAAGTCCGCCAAGTGGGTCGCCGGCATCCGCTTCCTCGACCACGACGAGCAGGGTTTCTGGGAGCGCAACGGCTACCACCACCGGGGCGACCCCTGGCGCGAGCAGCGCTACGCGGGCGACGAGTGAGCGCTGCTCGCTCGGGGCCGCCCCACACCGACCTCTCCGGCAGCGCGCTCCCCCCGCTGCCCACCCTCGGCGGCTCGACGCTGCGCAACCCACCCGAGACCGGCGCCGCGCGGCGCTGGATGGACGCTGAGGTGGTCGCGGTCCGCCGCGAGAGCGCGACGACGTCGACCTTCCGCCTGGCTCTGCCGGTGTGGGAGGCGCACCTGCCCGGGCAGCACTACGTGGTGCGCCTGTCCGCCGCCGACGGCTACCGGGCGGAGCGGTCGTACTCGATCGCCAGCCCCCCGGAGGACGCCGGCCACGTGGAGCTGACCATCGAGCGGCTGGCCGACGGCGAGGTCTCGCCCTACCTCCACGACGAGGTCCGCGTCGGCGACACCCTCACCGTGCGGGGCCCCTTCGGGGGATGGTTCGTCTGGCGCGGCACCCGGCCGGCGCTGGTGGTGGGCGGCGGTTCGGGCGCGGTCCCGCTCATGGCCATGCTGCGCCACGCCCGCGCAGCCCGGGGCGCCGGCCGTCAGGTCGCCGAGATCCGGGCGGTGGCCTCGTTCCGCGACGAGGCCCACGTGCTGTACGCCGGGGAGTGGGGCGAGGAGTCCACCGTGGTGCTCAGCCGTCAGGACTCCCCCGGCGGGCGCCCGGCCGGCCGGCTCGGCGTCGCCGACGTCGAGGGGCCGCTGGCCCAGGTGCTCGCGGCCGCGTCCCCGGAGAGGCCGCTCGAGGTCTTCGTGTGCGGCTCGACGCCCTTCGCGGCCGCGGCCGAGCAGCTGCTGGCACGGGCCGGCTCCCCCACGGAGGCGCTGCACGTGGAGCGGTTCGGCCCCAGCGCCCCGCAGGGCTGACCCAGCGCCGACGGATCACTCCTGCGGCGTGGCGGCCGCCGGAGCCCGGTCGTGGCCGGAGCCCTGGCCAGCGCTGGCGCTCTGACCCTGGGCGCCTCCGAGCATCTTCGCGAGGTCCACGCCGGTGGTGCGCTTGACCACCTGGAGGGTCTCGGAGAGGTTGTCGGCGACCGAGCGGGACAGCGCGCCCGCCCCGTCCTTGCTGATGACCGTCATGTCCCTGATCCCGGCGATGGGCGCCGCGAGCTCACGGGCCATCTGCGGCAGGACCTCGATGGCCATCTGCGTGATGGCCGCCTGGCCGTACTTCTCGAACGCCTCGGCCCGCTTCTCCAGGGTCGCGGCCTCCGCCTCGCCCTTCGCCCGGATCGCCGCGGCCTCGGCCTCGCCCTCGGCGGCGACGGCCTCGGCGAGCGCCCGGCGCCGGGCCAGCTCGGCCTCACCCTCCAGGCGCACCCGCTCGGCAGCGACCGTCGCGGTGCGGCGCTCCTTCTCGGAGTCGGCGACGGACGAGAGGTTGACCCGCTCGGCGTCGGCCTGGGCCGCGGCGATTCCGGTGGCCTTGCGGGCCTCGGCCTCGAAGATCTCGGAGTTGCGCCGCGCCTGGGCCTCCTGCTCGCTGCGGTAGCGGGCGGCGTCGGCGGGGCGGCGGACCTCGGTGTCCAGCTGGCGCTCGGTGAGCGCTGCCTGGCGCTGGGCCACGATCTCCTGGCTGGTGAGCACCTCCTGGTCCCGCTCGGCCTTGGCGAGCGACCCGGCGGCGTTGGCCTCGGCGGCGGCGCGGTCGGTGTCGGCCTTGAAGGAGGAGCGCCGCAGGTCCAGGTC
>JBBSRD010000095.1:0-9618 GCA_038243415.1 Actinomycetales bacterium
CACCGCGCTGATCAACATGCTCATGGCCAGCCGGCTGGTCTACGGGATGGCGAAGCAGGGCGTGCTGCCGCCGGTGCTCGGCGAGGTCCTGAAGCACCGCCGGTCCCCGTGGGCGGCCATCGCCTTCACCACGGTGCTGGCCATGGGGCTCATCACCTACGTGCGCACCCAGTCGGAGTCGAACATCGTCAGCGCCCTGTCCGGCACCACCGGGCTGCTGCTGCTCGTGGTCTTCGCCGTGGTCAACGTGACGTGCCTGGTGCTGCGCCGGGAGAGCACCGGCACCGGCTTCCGGGCGCCCACGGTCATCCCCGTCCTCGGCGCGCTGCTCTCGACCTTCCTCGTCGGCCCGTGGGCGCGGAACCCCGCGGACTACATCCAGTACCGCATCGCCGCCGCGCTGGTGGTCCTCGGCGTCATCCTCTGGGCGGTCACCTGGCTCATCAACCGCCGGGCGGGGACCCGCCCCCGCACGGTCCACGAGGCCGGCCAGTTCTGACCGGCGCCGCTGACCCTGCGGGCGGGCGGCTCAGGAGGCGTCCTGCGGGACGGTGTTCATCGGGACGCCCCTGCGCTCGAGCACCACGACGAAGACCCGGTAGAGCACCAGGCCCAGGACGCCCACGAGGGTGAGGACGAGCAGCACCGACCCGTACGACGACGCCGTGCCGGATCCGTAGAGGCCGCCCAGGAAGTCCGGCTCGACGTCCAGCAGCTTGGCCGTGTAGGCGATGCCGATCGGGACGCCCACGTTGATCGTGAGGTTGTAGAAACCGATGGAGATCCCCGTCTTATCCGTCGGCACCTGCATGATCGCCGTGGAGAGCAGCGGCCCGTACATCAGCGCGAAACCCATCCCGAAGAGGACCATCGACACGACGAAGACCGCGACCCCCTGGTCCACCAGCAGGGCGGGCACCAGCATCGCGACGACGATCATCACGAGCGCGGTGGTGATGGCCTGCTTCGAGGTGAGGTGCTTCGCGATCTTGCCGGTCGAGGCGCCCACGATGATGGCGGCGACGAACCCCGGCACCAGGAGCAGCGAGACCCCGCTGAGCTCGTAGCCGTACACGTCGGAGATCAGGAACGGGAACATGAACTGGTAGCCCAGCTGCACCGTGTAGGTGACGAAGACGACGACGAGCATCATCGTGTACTGGGCGTTCGCGAAGAAGGCCCCGGTGATCAGGGCGTTCCCGTGGGTCCTCACGTGCCAGACGAACAGCACCAGGGCGACGAGGACCACCGGCAGGTACCACCAGGTGAAGGCCTGCATGTACAGGATCACGCCGGTGGCGAAGACGGCGATGAGGAACAGGCCGAAGATGTCCAGCGTCCCGTCGCCGGTCGCCTCCGCGGGCACGGTGCGGATCACGACGGGGATGGCCAGGAGCGCGACGAGCGAGACCAGGAAGAAGACCTGCCAGCCGATGTAGGTCGCGATGAAGCCGCTGCCGACGGTGCCGATCAGCAGGGACAGCTGGAACGCCGCAGTGCTGAAGCCCAGGTACTTCTTCTGCTCGTCACCCTTGAAGTGCTTGGTGACGTAGATGACGAACAGCGTCTCGGCCGCCGCGAGCCCGGCGGTCTGGATGATGCGCCCCACCAGGATCAACGGGAAGCTGCCCTGGAAGGCGAAGCCCACGACCGACCCGATCGACATGAAGACGATCGCGATGATCATCAGCCTGCGGATGGGGAACATGTCGGCCAGCGCGGCGTAGACCACGGCCCCGATGCCGATGAGGACCCCGGCCAGGGTGGCCTGCAGGCTCACCTCGCTGACCGGGATGCTCAGGTCCTCCGAGATCGGCAGCGACAGGAACTTGAAGCCGTTGTCGATGACCAGCGAGAACACGAACATGACCAGCAGGACCGGGACGGCCCTCCGAGGATCGAGGACGCCGGTCCTCGGCGGTGCCGCCGGCGGCTCGAGCGTGCTCATCAGGCGAGCTCGAGCGCGATCTCGATCATCGAGGTGAAGGCTGTCTGCCGCTCGTCGGGCGTGGTCTTGGCGTCGGTCAGGAGGTGGTCGCTGACCGTGAAGAGGGCGAGCGCGTCCACCCCGGCCGCGGCAGCGTTGGCGAACAGCCCGGCAGACTCCATCTCGACGGCCAGGACGCCCATCTTCATCCACTTCCCCATGGCGTCGGCGTCGGCGCCGTAGAACACGTCGGAGGACAGCACGTTCCCCACGTGGGTGCGCTGGCCGCGCTCGTCGGCGGCGCGCTTGGCGTGCTCCAGCAGGCGGTAGGACGACAGCGCCGCCCAGTGGCCCGGCAGGCCGAACTGCTCCAGGTAGTTGGAGTCCGTCGAGGCGCCCTGGGCGATGACGACGTCGTAGAGCTCCATCTGCTCCTGCATGGCGCCGCAGCTGCCGACCCGGATGAGGTTCTTGACGCCGAAGAAGTGGATGAGCTCGTACGTGTAGAGCGAGATCGACGGGATGCCCATCCCGGTGCCCATCACGGAGACCGGCGTGCCCCGGTAGGTGCCGGTGAAGCCGAGCATGCCGCGGACCTCGTTGAAGCAGCGAGCGTCGTCGAGGTAGGTCTCGGCGATGAACTTCGCCCGCAGCGGGTCGCCGGGCAGCAGGATCGTCTCGGCGATCTCCACGCCCTTCGGGTCGATGTGCGGGGTGCTGGTGGTGGTCATGGTTCGACGGTCTCCTTCGAGAGGGGGGAGGGGCTCAGAGGCCGAGGACGGCGTGCAGGTCGGACGTGATCTGCGCGAGACGCTCCTGGGCGGCGGCGTGCGGGACCTTCTCGCCGTCACACGGGAGGACCACCTCGAGGTAGCACTTCAGCTTCGGCTCGGTGCCCGACGGCCGGATGATGACCCGGTCGCGGGCCTTCGTCGTGTAGCGCAGACCGTCCGTCGGCGGCAGCCCGTCGGCGCCGTCGGCCAGGTCGACGGTCTCCACCACCGGCGAGCCGGCGAGCGTCTCGATCCCGGTCTCGCGCAGCATGGCCATCGAGCTGGTGATGATGCTGAGGTCGGAGACCCGGAAGGTCAGCGGCGAGGTGGCGTGCAGGCCGTGGGTGCGGGCCAGGTCGTCCAGGAGGTCCTCGATCGTCCTGCCCTGCTCGGCGAGCTCCTCCACCAGGGAGACGGCGTAGGTCATCGCGCCGATCCCGTCCTTGTCGCGGACCGCCGTGGGGTCGGTGCAGTAGCCGATCGCCTCCTCGTAGCCGTAGCGGATCCCCGGCGTGCGGGCGATCCACTTGAACCCGGTCAGCGTGCTCACGCCCCGCAGGCCGTGGTGCTCCGCGATCCGGGCGAGGAGCCGGCTGGACACGATCGAGCAGGCCAGCGCGTCCCCCTCCCGTGCGTCGTCCGCGGCGGCCTGCTCACCGAAGAGGACGCCGATCTCGTCGCCGTTCAGCTGGCGCCAGCCGCCCGCCCGCAGCGGGATGGCGAGCGAGCAGCGGTCGGCGTCGGGGTCGAGCGCGACGACGAGGTCGGCGGAGACCTCCGCGGCCAGGGCGAGGGAGAGGTCGATCGCCCCGGGCTCCTCGGGGTTGGGGAACCCGACGGTGGGGAAGTCGGGGTCGGGCTCGAGCTGCTCCGGCACCGGGTGGACGTCGCCGACCTGGGCGCGGCGCAGGACGTCCAGCGCGGTGCCCGCCCCCACACCGTGCATCGCGGTGAGCACCAGGCGCACCGTCGACGGGGACGCGCCCCTGCGGTGGGAGGCCATGCGGGCGGCGTACGCCTCGATCAGGTCGTCACCGACGGGCGTGATGTTCGCGCTGTCGCGAACCACCTCGTCAGCGGGGGGCGCCGCGGCGATGCGGGCGGCGATCTCCGCGTCGGCGGGCGGCACGATCTGCACCCCGCGCCCGTCGTCGTCGGCGGCCCGGCCCCCCAGGTAGACCTTGTAGCCGTTGTCCGCCGCGGGGTTGTGGGACGCCGTGACCATGATCCCGACGTCGGCGTCCAGCGCACGGACGGCGTAGGCGGTCAGCGGGGTGGGGCGCTCCTTGGGCAGCGCCAGCACCGTGATCCCGGCAGCCGACAGGACCTCGGCGGTGGCGTCGTAGAAGTCGTGGGAGCCGTAGCGGGCGTCGCACCCGACGACGGCGCGGCAGCCCTCGCCGACGGTGTCGACCAGGTACCGGGCGAGCCCGGCGGTGGCCCGTGTCACCACGGCCACGTTCATCCGCGACTCGCCCGCAGCGACGGCGCCCCGCAGGCCGGCCGTGCCGAAGGCGAGGGGCCCGCTGAACCGGGACCCCAGGTCCTCGAGGGCCTCGGCGTCGCCCGCCTCGGCCTGGTCGGCGATCTCCAGCAGCTCCGCCGTGGTGGCGGGGTCGGGGTCGTGCCCTGCCCAGCTCCTGGCGCGGTCGAGCAGGTCGGCGGTCTCGGCGCGTCCCACGCAGGACTCCTTCGTCGTGTCGATGGCGCGGCGTGCTGGTGCCCGGCGCGGCCCGAGCGTCGGGGGTCGACCTCCAGCGCTCAACGGTCCACCGTATCCCCGACACCGACACCCGTGAGGGCTGGTCAGCGCCGCCCGCGACGCCCTGGACGCCGCGGGAGAGCGGGTGCCGGACGGTCACCACCCGGCTGCGGTCAGGCGCGCCCGCCGTGCTCCGCGGGCTGGTCCTCGCGAGGGCGCTGACGTCGTGGTGCAGCGGTGGAGGCCGCTGGGGCAATGACGTAGAACGGTGCCCATGACCGCGAGCACCCGCCCCGCCCCCTCGGTGGAGCTTCGGCGGGCGCGCGTGGCGGTGGCGGCCTTCTTCCTCACCAACGGGGCGCTGTTCGCCAACCTCATCCCCCGCTACCCGCAGATCAAGGCCGACCTCGGGCTGGACAACGCCGCGTACGGCCTGGCCATCGCGGCCTTCCCCGCCGGCGCCATCGCCGCGGGGCTCCTCTCGGGCGTCGCCGTGCGCCGGCTGGGGTCCGCCAGGGCCGCCGCCGCGGGCACGGTCCTCACCGCCGCCGGGGTGGTCGCGGCGGGCGTCGCGCCGTCCGTGGTGGTCCTCGTGGTCGCGCTGCTGCTGGCGGGGGCCGCCGACGCCGTGACCGACGTGGCGCAGAACGCCCACGGCCTGCGGGTGCAGCGCGGCTACGGCCGCTCGATCATCAACTCCTTCCACGCCGCGTGGTCCATCGGCGCGGTGCTCGGCGGGACCATGGCCGCGAGCGCCATCGCGCTCGACCTGAGCCGCGGCGTCCACCTCGCCCTCGCGGCCGGGGTCTTCACCGTCGTGGCCCTGGTCGCCCTGCGGTCCTGCCTGCCGGGGCCCGACGAGGGCCCGGCCGACGGTGTCGTCGAGGCAGGCCCCGGGAGCGACCCGGCCGCCACCCCGCGTCCGACGCCGCCGAGCACCGCCTCGCGCCTGCCGTCGCGGCGCACCCTCGTGGTGGCGGCGCTGGTGGCCATCGCCGTCGGCGGGACGCTCGTCGAGGACGCCGGGAACTCCTGGGCGGCCGTCTACCTCTCGGGCCCGCTCGGGTCCTCCGCGGCGGTGGCGGCCAGCGGGTACATCGCGCTCGTCGGCGCCCAGACGATCGGCCGCCTCGTGGGCGACCGCCTCGTGGACCGCTTCGGCCAGCGCGCCGTGGCCCGCACCGGCGCCCTCGTGGCGGTAGCCGGGATGGGCCTGGCGCTGGCGGTCCCCACGGTGCCCGGCACCATCGCCGGGTTCGCCGCCGCCGGGCTGGGGGTGGCGACCCTGGTCCCCGCCGCGATGCAGCAGGCCGACGCCCTCCCGGGGTTGCGGCCCGGCACCGGGCTGACGCTGGTCTCGTGGCTGATGCGGCTCGGGTTCCTGCTCTCCCCGCCGCTGGTCGGCCTCGTCGCCGACGCCACCAGCATGCGCGTGGGCCTGCTCGTCGTGCCGCTGGCCGGCGTGCTCGTCATCGCCTGCTCGGGCGTGCTGAACGGCCGTCGGGCACCGACCGCTCCATGATTCATCTCGCACGTGATGCACTAGCATCACGTGCATGAGAACTACGCTGGCCCTGGACGACGACGTGCTGGCAGCCGTCAAGGAACGTGCCCGCCACGAGCGGCGCACCGCCGGCGAGGTGCTCTCCGACCTGGCCCGCCAGGCGCTGACCGGACAGGTCGCCCCGCAGCCCGTGACGTCGGGCCGTCACGGGTTCCACCCCTTCCCCCGCCGCGGGCCCGTCGTCACGAACGAGCTCATCGACCGGCTGAGGGAGGAGGACGACGAGTGAGGCGGGCTCTTCTGGACGTCAACGTCCTGCTCGCCCTGCTCGACGCCGACCACCTCCAGCACGACCGAGCCGTCGCCTGGCTCGACGAGGAGATCGACGGGGGCTGGGCGACGTGCGCGATCACCCAGAACGGCTTCGTCCGCATCATCAGCCAACCCCGCTACGCCAGCCCGGTACCGCCGGCCGCTGCAGCCGGAGCGCTGGCGCTGGCGTGCGCCGAGAGCGCCTACGCGTTCTGGGCCTGCGACGTGAGCCTGCTCGATCCCACGACGGTCGACACCTCGCAGCTGCTGGGAGCGAAGCAGGTGACCGACGCCTACCTCCTCGCCCTGGCTGTCGCCCACGCCGGGCGGTTCGTCACGTTCGACGCACGGGTCACCCTGGCCGCCGTGGTGGGCGCCACCGAAGAACATCTGACCGTGCTCTGAGGACGCGCTCACCTGGAGGGAGGGCGCTCACGGTGGCGGCCTCACGGCGTGGACGCGGTGGACCAGGCCGGCGCGCCCCACCTGGTCCGCCTCGAGGACCTCGAACCCGGCGGCCTCGACGAGCGGGCCGGGCTGCAGGAGCAGGTCGTCGGACTGCCAGCGCAGCGTCGCGGGGTTCAACGCCCGCTGGACCAGACGGCCCAGGCCCGACCGGCTGAGCCCGTGGTCGACGAGCACCAGGCGCCCGCCGGGGCGCAGCACCCGCCGCGCCTGCGCCAGCGCGAGGCCCGGCTCGGCGACGGTGCACAGGGCGTAGGTCGCCAGCACCGTGTCCATGCTGGCGTCCGGCAGGTCGAGCGCCTGGGCGTCGCCGCGCCGGACGGCCACCCGGTCGCCGAGGTGGTGCTCGGCGATCCGCGCCCGAGCGCCGTCGAGCATCGCCTCGGAGAGGTCCACGCCGAGCACCGACCGCACCGGAGCGCCGTACAGCGGCAGGTTCAACCCCGTCCCCACCGCAAGCTCGAGCACCTCCCCCGACGCCCGGGAGGCCGCCCAGCGGCGGTGGTGACCGAGCAACCACCGCTCTGCGCCGCCCATCTGCTGGTCGTAGCCCCCGGCGTGGGCGTCGAAGATCCGCGCCACCCTGTCGTTCGACCTGCTCGTCACCGCACGCTCCGTCCGTCACCGTCGACCATGCGGCCAGCCTGGCACCGTTCGCGGCCAACGATCTCCGGGCGAGGCGCATCCCGGATCAGCGGTCGAGCGCCGTGCCGCTCAGTTGCGGGTGATCCGCACGACGTCGTAGGGGGTGGTCGGCGTGACCTCCGTGCCGAAGCGGGCGTTGACCGCGTAGAGGAAGGGCCCGAACAGGGCGACGGTCGTGGGCACGTCAAGGTCGTCGTCGGTCAGCGTCCCGGTGATCGCTCCGGAGGCCCCCGTGGCGTCGAGGTCCACCACGGCGACCTCGTTGAGGGAGTTGCGCACCACGTACAGAGTGCCGCGGTCGCGGAGCAGCCCGTCGCCGTTGCTCAGCGCGCCGTCGTCCAGCCCGGCGACGCGGGTGGTGGCGCCGGTGGCCAGATCGATGTCGAACAGCAGCCCCGTCGCGGACTGCACGGCGAGCAGGCCCTTCCCGTCGGGCGTGGTCTCGATGCCGTTGAGGTTGAACCCGTCGACGATCTCGAGGTCGCCGGTCAGCGGCAGCACGCGCGCCCCGCCGCTGGGCCTCCCGTCCCTGCCGAGG
This sequence comes from Actinomycetales bacterium, assembly GCA_038243415.1. Taxonomy (GTDB): domain Bacteria; phylum Actinomycetota; class Actinomycetes; order Actinomycetales; family Quadrisphaeraceae; genus CADCUY01. The sequence goes on from JBBSRD010000095.1 coordinate 7,867, forward strand.
GGGACCACCTGGAGCTCGGCGGCCCGCGAGTCGGTGAAATACGCCGCGCGCGGGGTGAGCACCACGTCGTTGATGAACCCCTCCCCTGGCTCGACCAGCTGGTAGGACGCCACCTCGTCGCCGGTGATCCCGTCGTAGACGCGGGCCGTGCCCGTGGGGCCGCCGGCGACCCAGAGCTGTCCGCGCCGGTCCACCTCGAGACCGCGGGTGGTGCGCCCCTCCTCGCCGGGCACCAGCACCTCGCCGCGCCCGGTGACGACGTCGCCGCGCCAGATGGACCCGTCGGCGGTCGAGCCCGCGTAGACCAGCGCGCCGTAGCCGATCGCCACGCCCTCGGGAGCAAAACCGTCGGGCAGGGACAGCGTGGGCGGCAGCACGTCGGCTCCGCGCAGGCTGCCGAGGGCCTCCAGCCCGGGCAGGTCACCCAATCCGGCCTTCTCGGCCTCGGCGGAGATCGAGGAGGCGGCGCGCTCACGCAGCGTCTCCTCCGGAGCGGGCGCGGCGGCGGGGCTGGTGAGGGCCAGAGCGATCAGGGGTGTCAGGGCGGCGTGAAGCATCGGGTCTCCTCGGGCGGTTCAGCGGCGGTAGCGTCGGACGGGTGACGTCATCAAGATCCCACACTCCGTCACGAACACCCCTTTTGCGTGTGGCGCGCCAGCCGGACGAGGCCGCGGCGGGCGGGGCCGCGGCGGGCGGGGCCGAGAGCACCTGCTCCTCGACCTCGCGCAGCCCCCGTCGCGTGCGGCGCAGCATCGCACGTCCGGCGGAAGCAGCCTGGACGTCGGGCGTGCTGGTCCCGTGACATGAGCGCAACGGCTCAAGGATGATTCAGTGCCGGTCGAAGGCATCACGTGGACACCCCCCTCGCGTGCTCTGCCGTCCCCACGCGCCGACCGCTCCTGCTGCAGTGGATCTACGACCGGAGCACCCGCAGCAAGATCGTCACGGGTGCGGTCCTCGGCGCGCTCCCCGGCGTCGTCGTCGCCGGCCTCGTCCTGCTCGATCCTGCCGGCAGCCCCTCCCGGACGCTGGTGGGCCTCGTCGTCCTGCTCGGCACCGCCCTGGCGATCGCCTGGGCGGTCTCCGTCGCGAACGGCATCACCGGCGGGATGAACGACATGCGCGACGTCGCGCTCGCGATGGCCGGCGGCGACCTCACCCGGGCCAGCGGCTACGGCAGCCGGTGCGAGCTGGGCGAGGCCAGCGCGGCCCTCGACACCGCCGTCACGGCGCTGCGCGAGATGATGCACGCCGTCACCACCGCGGCCGACTCCGTCAGCGCCTCCACCGGGATCATCTCGGCGACCTACCTCGAGATCTCCGGGTCCTCCGAGGCCACCAGCGAGCGGGCCGAGGCGGTCTCCGCAGCGGCCGGCGAGGTCTCCCGCGGCGTCGCCTCCGTCGCGGCCGGCACGGAGCAGATGAGCACCTCCATCGAGGAGATCAGCCGCAATGTCGACCAGGCCGCCCGCACCGCCGCGCAGGCCGTCGGCGGCGTCGCTGAGACCAGCGAGAGCGCGAAGCGCCTGGGAGCGTCCTCGGATAAGATCGGTGAGGTGGTCAAGGTCATCAGTGAGATCGCCAAGCAGACCCAGCTCCTCGCGCTCAACGCCAGCATCGAGGCCGCCCGCGCCGGGGAGGCGCGGCTGGGCTTCGCCGTGGTCGCCTCCGAGGTCAAGGACCTCGCGCAGGAGACGGCGCGGGCCACCGAGCGCATCGCTCTCGGCGTCAAGGGCCTGCAGGGCGACGCGG
>JBBSRD010000096.1:0-9599 GCA_038243415.1 Actinomycetales bacterium
CTCGTCCTGGCGGCGGGAGAGCGCCTCGAGGTCCTTCGTGAGGGCCTCCGCGTCGCGGGCGGACGGGCCGGACTCCAGGCGGGCGCGGTTGCGGTCGGCGCGCTCGCGCACCTGGCGGACCGCCTCGTCGGCGCGGGAGAGCTCCCGGCCGATGTCGGACGCGGACGTGCGCGCCCGGACGAGGTCGTCGCGCAGACCGGCGTCGCGACCGGCGAGCTCGGTGAGCGCGGCGAGCTGCGGGAGCGAGCGCTTGGCGTGGGCGAGGCGGGCGGCGCGGACGTCCAGCTCCGCGACGTCCAGCAGCTTGATCTGCTGCGAGAGGGGGGCTGACGTCATCGGAGAAGGCTGCCACTGCTGGGGAGGTGGAACGTCCACGGGTCCGTGCGGCGCCTGCTGACGTCGACGTCGACGAAGATCCCGGCCCCGCCCAGCGCGGTGGCGAGCTGCTCGGCGGCGCCGAAGAGCCAGGGCCACTCGCTGGCCCAGTGCGCCACGTCGATCAGAGCCAGCTCGTGGTGGGCGTCGCGGGACTCCGAGGCGGGGTGGTGGCGCAGGTCCGAGGTGACCATCACGTCGGCGCCCACCGCCGCCGCGCGGTCCAGCAGCGAGCCCCCGGACCCGCCGCAGACCGCGACGCGCCGCACCACGGCCTCGGCGTCGCCGGCCACCTTCACACCGGCGGCCGTCGCCGGCAGGGCGTCGGCCACCACCTGCGCGAAGGCCCGCAGCGGTAGGGCGTGCTCGAGGTCGCCCACGCGGCCCAGGCCGCGCGGGCCGGCGGCGACCCGCGGCTCGTCGAGGTGGGCGGGCATCGGCTCCAGGGGCTCGAGAGCGGTGAGCCCGAGCACCCGGGCCAGCGCGTCGTTGACCCCCGGGCGCGCCCGGTCGGCGTTGGTGTGCGCGGTGAGCAGGGCGCAGCCGGCACGCACGAGGTCGTGGGCGACCCGGCCGCCCCACGTGTCGGTGGCCGTGGAGTGCACGGGGGTGAGGAACAGCGGGTGGTGGACGAGCAGGAGGTCGGCGCGGGTGGTGATGGCCTCGGCGGCCACCTCCGGTCGCGGGTCGACGGCGAGGAGGATCTTCCGGACGGGCGCCTCGAGGTCGCCCACGACCAGCCCGACGGCGTCGAACCCCTCGGCCCACCGGGCGGGATAGAGGCCCTCGACCACGTCGACGACCTGCTTGAGCGTGGCGGGCGGTGCGGTGGCTCGGGCGTCGGTGGGCACGATCGCCAGGTTAGTGGCTGGCCCCCGGAAGATCAGGCCTTCATCGGTCCCGGGTGGAGCCGCACCGGTGGTCCGCGAGGCGCTGGTCGTCGCGGCGCTGCGGTGGGCCCGGCCGGGCTCGAACCGGCGACCGCCGCGGTGTAAACGCGGTGCTCTACCAGCTGAGCTACAGGCCCTGGTGCAGGTGGTCCCCGTCGCGGGTCCGCCCAGCGGTGGAGCGGTGAGCGGTGAGCGGCGGGAGCGGTCAGCGGCGTCCGCCGCCGCTCACGAGGCGGGCGCCCACCCAGTCGCTGCTGGGGCTGACGGTCTTCGTGGGAAACAGGCCCGCGGTCGGGGCGGCCTCCTCGACGTCGGCCTGGGGCACGTGGCCGTCCCGGCCCGCCTTGGGCGTCAGCAACCATACGACGCCCTGCTCGTCGAGGCTGACGAGGGAGTCCACGAGGGCGTCCACGAGGTCTCCGTCACCGTCGCGCCACCACAGCAGCACCGCGTCGACGACCTCCAGGGCGTCCTCGTCCAGGAGCTCGCCACCGGTGAGGGCCTCGACGGAGGCGCGCAGCTCCGTGTCGACGTCGTCGTCGTAGCCGAGCTCCTGAACCACCTGCCCGGGCTTGAGGCCCAGCCTGCTGGCTGCGCCGCTCTCCGCTGTGCTCCCGGCGGTCTCCACCGTGCTCCCTCCGTCTGTGGTCCCGACCGGGCCGTTGCCCGCTCGGGTGTGCTGCTCGACGATCCATCGTCGCTGCTGCCCGTCGCCGCCGCTCGCGCAGGGTCCGTGGCTGGCGGCACGCTACCGCTTCGCTCCGCCGATCGCTGGTCCGCCGGCTCACCGGATCCGCGCCGGCCGTCGCGGGCTACCGTCGTGCAGTGCCCTCCCGCGTCGCCCGCACCCCCCGCACCCGCGTCGACGTCGACGCGGGCACCCGTGACCGGCGGGCCGACGTGCTCGCCGTCGAGGAGCCCCTGGAGGTCCGCGTCGACGGCGAGGCGGTGGTCGTGACCATGCGCACCCCCGGCGACGACGTCGACCTCGCCCTCGGCTTCCTGCTCACGGAGGGCCTGCTCGCCTCCCTGGACGACGTGGAGAGCGCGGCGGTCTGCTCGACCCCTGGGCCCGTGGGCCTCGGGACGGCGCCGACCGGCGACGCCACCGGCAAGGCCACCGGCAAGGTCATCGGCAACGCGGTCGACGTGACGCTGCGCCCCGGCACGCCGCCGCTGGACCTCGAGGGCCGCCGGACCTTCGGCATGACGAGCGCCTGCGGCGTGTGCGGGAGCGCCAGCATCGACGCCGTCGCGCAGCGGACCCTCGCCGCCCAGCACGCCGGCGAGGGCATCACGGACGACGCGTGCGTGGTGGAGGCGGCGCTGCTGACGACCCTGCCGGACGCGCTGCGCGCCTCCCAGAAGGTGTTCGAGCGCACCGGCGGCCTGCACGCCGCGGGGCTGTTCACCAGCGACGGGACGCTGCTGGGCGTGGCCGAGGACGTGGGGCGGCACAACGCCGTGGACAAGGTGCTGGGACGGGCCGCGACCCAGGGGCGGTGGCCTCTGCGCGGCTGCGTCCTCCAGGTCTCCGGACGCGCGTCCTTCGAGCTGGTCGCCAAGGCCGCCGCCGCCGGGGTGCCGGTGCTCTCGGCGGTCTCGGCCCCGTCCTCGCTCGCCGTCGACATGGCTCGGGCGGCGGGCATGACGCTGGCGGGATTCGTCCGCGGGAGCACCTTCAACCTGTACTGCGGCGTGGAGCGCGTCCGCTGAGGTCCGTGCCGCGGGGGCCGGTAGACCGTCGTCGGGGGGCCGCGGCAGACTGTCCTCCTGAACCCGGGCGCCGCCTTGCCCGGACCCAGGGCCCTGCGGGGTGCCGAGCACAGGGCAGGGAAGCCCAGCGAGCGAGCCGAGGAGAACGCAGATGACGACCACCGAGGACAGGGCAGCGATCGACGACGGGACCTCCCCCGGCGAGAAGGGCCAGCACGTGCCGCCGGTCGGCGGCTCACAGCTGCCGGACGCGACTGGTCGTGTGGTGACGCTGCCGCCCACCACCGGCCACCTGCCGGACTCCGACCCTGACGAGACCGAGGCGTGGCGCGAGTCCGTCGACGGCCTCGTCGACGAGCGCGGCAAGGACCGTGCCCGCTACGTGATGCTGCGCACCAACGAGCGCGCCCGCCAGCGCGGCGTCTCGCTCGCGGAGCCCATCAGCACCGACTACGTCAACACGATCGCCCCGGGCGACGAGCCGGAGTTCCCCGGCGACGAGGAGGTCGAGCGCCGCTACCGCGCGTTCAACCGCTGGAACGCCGCCGTGCAGGTCCACCGCGCGCAGCGGCCCGGCGTGGGCGTCGGCGGCCACATCTCCACCTACGCCTCCTCCGCCACCCTCTACGAGGTCGGCTTCAACCACTTCTTCAAGGGCCCGGACCACCCGGACGGCGGGGACCACATCTTCGTCCAGGGTCACGCCTCCCCCGGCGTGTACGCCCGCGCCTTCCTCGAGGGGCGCCTGTCCGAGGACGACATGGACGGCTTCCGCCAAGAGCTCACCGCTCCCGCGCGCCCCCTGCCCTCCTACCCCCACCCGCGCCTCATGCACGGGTTCTGGGAGTTCCCGACGGTGTCGATGGGCATCGGCCCGGCCAACGCGATCTACCAGGCACAGTTCGACCGCTACCTGCACGCGCGCGGCATCAAGGACACCTCGAAGCAGCACACGTGGGCCTTCCTCGGCGACGGCGAGATGGACGAGCCGGAGAGCCGCGGACTGCTGCAGCTCGCGGGCACCGAGGGCCTGGACAACCTCACGTTCGTCATCAACTGCAACCTGCAGCGCCTCGACGGCCCGGTCCGCGGCAACGGGAAGATCATCCAGGAGCTGGAGTCGTTCTTCCGGGGCGCCGGCTGGGACGTCATCAAGGTGGTGTGGGGCCGCGACTGGGACCCGCTGCTGGCCCAGGACGACGACGGATCGCTCGTGCGGGTCATGAACACCACCGTCGACGGCGACTACCAGACCTACCGCACCGAGGACGGCGCGTTCATCCGCGAGCACTTCTTCGGCCGTGACCCCCAGGCCGCGAAGATCGCCGAGTCGGTCTCCGACGAGGACATCTGGAAGCTCAAGCGCGGCGGGCACGACTACAACAAGGTCTACGCCGCCTACGAGCGCGCCACCGCGGGCAACGGCCGACCGACCGTCGTCCTCGCCAAGACCATCAAGGGTTACGGCCTGGGCACCAACTTCGTCGGGCGCAACGCCACGCACCAGATGAAGAAGCTGACCCTCGACGACCTCAAGGCGCTGCGCGACTCCCTGCGCATCCCCATCACCGACGAGGTGCTCGAGGCCGACCCCTACCTCCCGCCGTACTACCACCCGGGGAACGACTCCAAGGAGATCAAGTACCTCCTGGAGCGCCGGAAGGCGCTCGGCGGGTTCATCCCGGAGCGGCGCACGGTCGGCACCGAGCTCACCCTGCCGGGCGACAAGGCCTACACGACGGCCAAGCGCGGCTCGGGCAAGCAGGAGATCGCCACGACCATGGCCTTCGTCCGCATCCTCAAGGACCTCACGCGGGACAAGGAGATCGGCGAGCGGGTCGTCCTGATCATCCCGGACGAGGCGCGCACGTTCGGGATGGACTCGTTCTTCCCGACGGCGAAGATCTACAACCCTCGCGGCCAGCAGTACGTCAGCGTGGACCGCAACCTCATGCTGGCCTACAAGGAGTCCGAGTCCGGCCAGATCCTCCACATCGGGATCAACGAGGCCGGATCGATGGCCTCCTTCACCGCCGCGGGCACCTCCTACGCCACCCACGGTGAGCCGATGATCCCGATCTACATCTTCTACTCGATGTTCGGTTTCCAGCGCACCGGCGACCAGATCTGGGCCGCCGGCGACCAGGGGGCCCGCGGCTTCCTCCTCGGGGCCACCGCGGGGCGCACCACGCTCACCGGTGAGGGACTGCAGCACGCCGACGGGCACTCGCTGCTCCTGGCGGAGACCAACCCGGCGATCGTGGCCTACGACCCGGCGTACGCCTACGAGATCGGGCACATCGTGCGCGACGGTCTCGAGCGCATGTACGGGCCGGGATCGCGCGAGGAGCACCCCGACCGCGACCCGAACGTCATGTACTACATCACCCTCTACAACGAGCCGGTCCGCATGCCGGCGGAGCCGGAGGGCGTGGACGTCGAGGGGATCCTCAAGGGGATCCACCGTGTGTCCCCGGCCCCGGACGGCAAGAAGGCGCAGACCCGCCTGCTCGCCTCGGGCGTCGCGGTGCCGTGGGCCATCGAGGCCCAGCAGATGCTGTCCGACGACTACGGGGTCGACTCCGAGGTCTGGAGCGTCACCAGCTGGAACGAGCTGCGCCGTGACGGCGTCGCGTGCGACCAGTGGGCCTTCGACCACCCCGGCCAGGACGCCCCGGTCCCCTACGTCACCCAGGCGCTGGGGACCGACGGTGGCCCCGTGGTCGCCGTCTCGGACTGGATGAAGGCCGTCCCGGACATGATCCGCCAGTTCGTGCCGGGCAGCTTCCACGCTCTCGGCGCCGACGGGTTCGGGTTCTCCGAGACCCGGCCGGCGGCGCGGCGCCACTTCCAGATCGACTCCGCGTCGATCGCCTACCAGGCGCTGCGCTCCCTGGCGGCGGCGGGCGAGATCGATGCGAGCGTGCCGGGCGACGCGTACGCCAAGTACCGCATCGACGACGTCCGCGCCGGCACCACCGGGTCGGACAAGGGCGAGAACTGAGGTTCCGCCCTGGAGCCCGCGACGATGACACCCTGGGCCGCCTCACCGCGGCCCAGGGCGTCCTCGCCGCGGCGTCGCTGGCGCGCCTGGAGGCGCAGGCGCCCTGGTACCGCGAGCTCTCCCCCCGGGACCGCTCGTCGGTCGGCCTGGTCGCCCAGGGCGGCATCGCCGCGTTCATCGCCTGGTACCGCTCTCCCGAGCAGGGACGCGAGATCACGTCCGAGGTCTTCGGCTCCGCACCGCGCGGGCTCGCGCGCGTGGTCTCCCTGCACCAGACGCTCCAGATCGTCCGCACCGTCGTCGAGGTCGTCGAGGCCAAGGTCCCCGACGTCGCGACCCCCTCGCGCCGCCCGGCGCTGACCGAGGCGGTGCTGCGCTACTCCCGCGAGGTCGCCTTCGGCGCCGCCGAGGTCTACGCCAGGGCGGCCGAGCAGCGCGGCGCGTGGGACGCCCGCCTCGAGGCCCTCGTCGTCGACGCGCTGGTCCGCGGCGAAGCGAGGGAGTCCCTCTCGGGCCGGGTGACCGCGCTGGGGTGGCACCGTGAGCAGGACGTCGTGGTCGTCGTCGGGCAGCGCCCGCCGGGCACCCCCGAGCAGTCGATCTCGATCCTCCGTCGCGCCGCCCGGAACCTCGCGGACGACGCCCTGGTCGGCCTGCAGGGCGACCAGCTGCTCGTCGTGGTCGGCGCCGCTGACCCCCGCGCGGCCGCTGCGGAGCTCGCGGGCAGCTTCGGTGAGGGCCCCGTGGTGGTCGGCGACCTCGTGCCCGGGCTCGCCCACGCCTCCCGCAGCGCGCGCACCGCGCTGTCCGGGCTCGTCGCCGCACAGGCCTGGCCCAGCGCCCCCCGACCCGTGGCCGCGGTGGACCTCCTCCCCGAGCGCGTGCTCACCGGCGACCTCGCGGCCCGCGCCGCCCTGCGTGAGCTCGTCTTCGTCCCGCTGTCGGCGCCGGGCCCGGCGCTCCTGGAGACCGTGCGCTCCTACCTCGAGAACGGCCGGGCCCTGGAGTCCACGGCGCGGGCGCTGTTCGTCCACCCCAACACCGTGCGCTACCGGCTGCGCAGGGTCACCGAGGTGACCGGGTGGGACCCGACCGTCGCGCGGGACGCGTTCGTCCTCCAGGTGGGGATCGCCGTGGGCTCCCTCCCGGAGCCCGCCGCCCCCGGCCCCGTGGCCGCGCTCCCGCCCGCGCCGCCGCGGTGACGCAGCGTGCCGGGCCCGGGCGCAGGTTGTAGGACCCCTCCAACCCCGGCCCCCACCTGGTGTGGGCGGCCACAGCGCCCCGCCGGCCCCGAAGACGGCATAGTGCGGGGGTGCTCGCCGTCCTCTGCCCGGGTCAGGGCGCTCAGACGCGCGGCTTCCTCACCCCCTGGCTGGAGGTCCCCGGCTTCCGCGACGCGATGACCGCGCTCGGTGAGGCCGCCGGCGCCGACCTCGCCTCCCTCGGCACCACCGGCGGCGCCGAGGCCATCAAGGACACGTCCGTGGCCCAGCCGCTCATCGTCGCCGCCTCCCTGGCCTCGTTCGCGGCCATCCTGCCCGCCGGCGCCGGCCAGGAGGTCGCCCCGGTGGACCTCTCCGCCGCTCCGGGCACCGTGTCCGCGGTCGCGGGCCACTCCGTCGGGGAGGTGTCCGCCGCCGCCGTCGCCGGCGTGCTCGACCCGACCGACGCGATGGCGCTCGTCGCCGTCCGCGGCGCCGCCATGGCCAGGGCCGCAGCGCTGGCCCCCACCGGCATGAGCGCGGTCGTCGGGGGGGAGCGCGGCGAGGTCCAGGAGGCCGTCGCCGCCGCCGGGTGCGTGGCCGCGAACCTCAACAGCGCCACCCAGGTGGTCGCCGCGGGCACCGCCGACCAGCTGGCGGCCCTCGCGGCCTCGCCGCCGGCCAGGGCCAGGGTCGTGCCGCTCGCGGTGGCGGGCGCCTTCCACACCGAGCACATGCGCCCGGCCGTCGCCGACCTCGCGGAGCACGTCGCCGGCCTCTCCCCCCGCGACCCGCTCCTGACGCTCCTCTCCAACGCCGACGGGGCAGAGGTCACCGACGGCGCCCAGGTGCTCTCGCGCCTGGTCTCCCAGGTCTCCTCGCCGGTGCGCTGGGACGCCTGCACCCAGACCCTGGCCGACCGCGGGGTCACCGCGGTCCTCGAGCTGAGCCCGGCGGGTACTCTCGCCGGGCTGGCCAAGCGTGCGCTGCGCGGCGTCGAGGTGGTCGCCCTGCGATCCCCGGACGACCTCGGAGCCGCCCGCGACCTCGTGGCCGCCCACGGTGAGGAGATCTCGGCAGCATGACCCTGCGCAGCTCGATCGGAGCGGACCACGCCGCCGTCCTGGGCGTCGGCGCCCACCGGCCCCCCCGGATCGTCACCAACGAGGACGTCTGCCAGCACATCGACTCCTCGGACGAGTGGATCCGCCAGCGCACGGGCAGCGTGGAGCGCCGCTGGGCCGCCCGCGACGTCTCCGTGGTGGACATGGGCCTCGCCGCCGCCCGCGAGGCCGTCGCGTCCGCGGGCCTGGAGCCCTCCGACATCGACACCGTCATCGTCGCCACGGTCTCCCACGAGTACGCCACCCCGGCGGCCTCGGCGATGATCACCGAGGCCCTCGGCGCGACGCCGGCGGCGGCGTGGGACGTCTCTGCGGGGTGCGCCGGTTTCTGCCACGCCCTCGCCCAGGCCGCCGACGCCGTGCGGGCGGGCACCTCGCGGAAGGTGCTGGTGGTCGGCGTCGAGAAGCTCTCGGACTACACCGACGTCACCGACCGCTCCACGGCTTTCCTGTGCGCCGACGGCGCCGGCGCCGTGGTCGTGGGTGCCTCGGAGACCCCCGGCATCGGGCCCACGGTGTGGGGCAGCGACGGCGCCCAGTGGGCCGCGATCCGCAACACCTCCACCTGGCCGGACTACCGCGACGCGGTGGCCCGCGGTGAGATCCCGAAGTGGCCGGCCCTGGAGCAGGAGGGGCAGAAGGTCTTCCGCTGGGCGGTCTGGCAGATGGCGCCCGTGGCCCAGCGCGCCATCGACGCCGCGGGCATCACCGCCGGCGACCTCGGCGCCTTCATCCCCCACCAGGCCAACGCGCGCATCATCGACGCGATGGTCAAGCAGCTCAAGCTGCCCGAGCACGTGCACGTCGCGCGCGACATCGTCACCACCGGCAACACCTCGTCGGGCTCGATCCCCCTGGCGATGCACCGCGTGCTCGCCGACGGCGCCGCGCGCTCCGGCGACCTGGCCCTGCTCATCGGCTACGGCGCCGGGCTGTCCTACGCCGCCCAGGTCGTCGTCCTCCCCTGACCGCTGCACGCGGCGTGGGCCCCGGCCCGCCGCGAGCAGCACCATGACCGTCACACCCGAGACGGGGGCCCGATCGCGGGCGCCTGCGAGAAGAGAGAGAGACACCCATGGCACTGAGCGAGAACGAGATCCTGGCCGGAGTGGCCGAGCTGGTCAACGAGGAGACCGGGCTGCCGACGGAGTCCGTCGAGATGGACAAGTCCTTCACCGACGACCTCGACATCGACTCCCTGTCGATGACCTCGATCGTGGTGCAGGCCGAGGACAAGTTCTCGGTGACCATCCCCGACGAGGACACCAAGAACCTCAAGACCGTGCGC
>JBBSRD010000097.1:0-9556 GCA_038243415.1 Actinomycetales bacterium
GGAGCGAGGGGGGCGCCGCGCAGCTGGTGGCCGCGGCGCCCCGCCCGGCCGACGGCGCGCAGGGTGGTGGCGGCGATGGGGGGTCCGGGGAGCTCCCAGGCGTTGCGGATCGCGGTCAGGTGCAGCGCCTCGACCTCGGCGCGCAGGGGTGCGGGCGTGGTCGAGGTGAGGGTGAACAGGGCCCTGGGGCCGGCGTCGCTCATCCCGGTCACGCCGAGCGGGGCGGTCTGCAGGGCGATCGCGACGGCGAGGGCCTGGCCGTCGTCGAGGAGCAGCGGTGGCAGCCGGCCTGCGGCCCCGAGGCGGTACCCACCGTCAGGCCCCTTGACCGTGTCGACGGGGTAGCCCAGTCCGCGCAGCGCGTCGACGTCGCGCCGCAGGGTGCGGGTGCTGACGGACAGCCGATCGGCCAGGTCGTCGCCGGGCCACAGCGCCCGCGCCCCGAGGAGCGAGAGCAGGGTCAGCAGGCGCGCGGAGGTGGTGGCCACGTCACGATGGTCGGCGGACGGTGAGGCCATCCCGTGTCCGCTACCGGTGCGAGCGTGCTGTCGAGCGCCTCCAGCCGGACGGTGCTCGACCCTTCTCGAAGGAGTACCCCCGTGCTCGACCGATCCGGCTCCCGCATCGACCATCTCAACATCGCCGTGCCCGACCTGCGGGCCGCGGTCGCGTTCTACGAGCCCGTCCTGGCGTCCATCGGCATCGTGAAGATGCTGGAGATCCCGACGAGACCGGACCTCCCGGCGATGGCGGGCTTCGGCCTCGCCGGCGTCAAGCCGTACTTCTGGCTCGTCGACGGCGGCGTGGTGGGGACGAACATGCACGTGGCGTTCACCGTCGACACCCGCGCCGGCGTCGAGGCCTTCCACCACGCGGCACTGGCTGCCGGGGCGACGGAGCGGCACGCTCCAGCGGTCTGGACGCAGTACCGCGACGACTACTACGGCGGCTTCGTCGACGACCCTCACGGCATCAACCTCGAAGCCGTCTGCCACCACCCGGTGGACCGGGTCTGACGACGCAGCCCGACCGGCCGAGCGGGCTCAGGAGGGGCGGAGAGGTGCCGGGCTCGTCGCCGGCGTCTGGACGAGCACCGTCGCCAGGGGGCAGCCTGATCGAACCAGGCGCCCTGTGGGACGGTGGCGAGATGAAGGAATACCTCTCACCGGTCCTCCGCGTGCGCGACACCAAGCGCGCCGCAGCCTGGTACGCCCGGCTGGGGTTCACCGTGCAGTGGGAGCAGAGCTTCGACCAGGACCGCCCCCTCTACGTGTCGATCGCTCGCGGCAGGCTGAACCTGCACCTCTCGGAGCGCTCGGGTGATGCTCAGGAGGGTGCCCTCGTCTACATCTCCGTGCTGGACGTCGACGAGGCCGCGCGTTCCGTGGGCGTCTCGACCATCGAGCGCATGCCGTGGGGGCGGGACTTCGAGGTGACGGACCCCGACGGCAACCGCCTGCGGATCGGGACGCCCGACTCCTGAGCCCGACCCGCTCGCGGGTGACGGCACTCTGGAGCCATGACGTGCCGGATCAGCGACGGAGCAGCCACCGTGCCTGCGTGGCACGTCAGGATCACGTCCAGCCCTCGCCCCTGACGAAGGTCGGCGAGGGGCGAGAGACCCTCGCCACGCGCGCCGTGACCCCGCGGCAGCCGTGCCGCGGGGTGTCTCGGGATCGGCCTCTGCGTCTGGGTGGCCGCCTCCTCGTGCGAAGAGCCCGTCGTGGTCGCCGCGGCGGTCGCTGACCTCCTCGTCACCGCCCCGCTCGGTCGGGTGCGGGGGACGGCGTCGCGCGGTGGCCTGGCTAGCGCGGGCGGGTGGGCGCCGTGAGCGAGCCCCGCTTCGACGTGGTGGTTCACGTCCCCCACCTCTTCCGGCGGGCGGCGATGCTCACCGCCGCGACCGCGGTGGAGCCCGGGGTGCTGCGTGACGCCGTCTCGCGGAGCCGCAGCGGGTGGGGACCGCCCCCACGGTGCCCGGCCGAAGTTCGGTCAAGAGGTGGCGGAGGCCGCCCGCTCGACGCGCAGGCTGGTGAGGACGAGGCGGACCGGGGGGCCCATGAGGGGGTGCAGGTCCTCGTCGCCGGAGGACCAGCGGTAGAGCGCCCCCCGGTAGACGTCGAGCAAGGTGCGGGCGGCGACCTCTGCGGGCACGTCGGCCCGCAGCTGCCCGTCCCGCTGTCCCTGCTCGACGATGACGCGCAGCGGCTCGGCCATCGAGCCCGCCGTGGGCAGCACCGGCCCGCCGATGCGCACCCAGTGGCGCACCAGCGGCCGGCTGGTCGCGGCGTCCGCGTCGTAGAGGGAGGCGACGGTCAGCAGCCCGCGGCTGATCCGGGTCGTGGCGTGGTTCCCCGGGGCGTCCTGCAGCGCGGTCGCCACCTCGACGTCGCGGCTCCGGACCCAGGAGCGGACGACGTCCTCCTTGCCGGGGAAGTGGTTGAAGAAGGTCTGGCGCGCCACGTCCGCCGCCGCGGCGACGTCGTCGACGGAGGTCTCGTCGTACCCGCGCGCGGCGAACAGCCTCACGGCCGACTCGAGCAGGCGCGCGCGGGTCGCCTCCTTGCGCACGCTGCGTCGATCGGGTCGTGCTGCGGTGCTCGCCGTCGGCATGCTGCGACCGTACGACGATCCATCGTTGGCCCGGGGTCCATCGATGGCGGCGTGTCGAGCCACCGGGTGGACCGCGGTCGAGGCACCGCGGGGACCCGTGCTGGTCGCCGGAGGGCGACGACGTCGCCGACCGCCCAGGAGAGGGGTGCCGCCAGGGGGACGACGAGCGGCGGCGCCGAGGCCCTCCCCCGCGACGGGCAGCGGCGGCCACCCGCTCGCGAGGGCCGACCAGGCGGTCGATCGTGGAACGGTCCGGCCCCCCGGCAGAGGGTCCCAGCGCCACCACCGAGCGGATCTCGACGACGGCACGCGCGCCGCTGCAGAGCCGGGAGCCGTCGTCCGCACGCGACGGGCGCACCAGGTGCTCGCTCTCGTAGCAGCGCAGCGTGGTGGGGGAGAGCGGCGGGGAGAGCGGCGCCGACCGTCATGGATCGGGGCGCTGGTCCGGTACCGCCCGGTCAGCGTCCTCGGTGGCGCGGGTGGTCCGTGGCGGCCCGCTCGTCGTCGTGGCGGTCGTTGCCGGTCACGCGCGCCACGAGCTGCTGGGGGTCCGCGTCCACGCGGGCGAGGAACCGGTCCGCCGCCGCACCCCGCAGGGTGGTGGCCGCGTGCCCGCGGTGGGTGATGACCACCTCGTCGCCCGCCCGCGCGTGCTCGAAGGCGCTCGGCTGGGGCGTCATGGGCCCAGGGTCGCCGGAGGCCGACGGGTGGTCACCGCCGGCCGTGCATCGCGGCCCCGTCAGGCGGTCAGCGCGCGGGCCAGGCGCATCGGCGCGCCGACGTCCGCGCGCTGGAGGAACAGCGTGGGCTCCACGAGCTCGACCTCGAGGACGAGGGGCTCGCCGGCGTCGCCGCGGACCAGGTCGACGCGCGCGTACGTCGGCGTCCCGAAGCGCGAGACGACGTGCTCGACCGCTGCGCCCGCCACGGCCAGCTGGTCGGCGTCCGGGACGTGCGGAGCGGTGGTCTCCGGGGCGAAGAGGGCCTGGACCGCTGAGGCTCGCGGCAGGTCGACGCGTTTGTTCGCCGCGTGGCTGAACGTTCCGCCGAGGAAGACGAGAGCCCACTCACCGTCAGCGGCGACCGAGGCCAGCAGCGGCTGGGCGACCACGGTGCGTCCGTCCTCGTGCAACCGGCGCGCGTGCGCTCGGGCCAGGGGGAGGTCCTCGGGGCCGTACGAGGCGGCGTCGCGGCTGCCGGCCCCGACGGCTGGCTTGACCACGATCTCGCCGGGCGGGAACGACGGCTCGTCGCCGGGCACCACCACGGTGGTGGGCACCACCGGGACCCCGGCGCTCGCGAGCTCGACGAGGTAGCTCTTGTCGACGCTCCACCGCACCGTCTCGCGCGGGTTCCGCAGGTCGGTGACCGCGCCCACCGCGTCGACCCAGGCGAGGAACGGCTCGAGCCGCTCGACGTAGTCCCACGCAGAGCGCAGCACCACCCGGTCGTAGCGGGCCCAGTCGACGCCCGCGTCGTCCCAGTCCACGACGTCGACGCTCACCCCCGTCTGCGCCAGCGCGGCCAGGGCGAGGCGTTCGTCGGTGTCGTGCCCCCGCGCGGCGCTCGCGGTCACCCAGGCCAGCGTCTCGATCACGGGGGAAGCGTCGCACGGAGCGGTCGAGCCCCTACGGTGATGATCAGCACCCGACCGACGGCGATGAGGGGAAGAGCATGGCCAGCGCGATCGACCCACGGAGAGCAGAACCCACGACGGGCGAGGTGTCCGGTGCCTGAGCCCCTGGACGCCCGGTTCACCGCCACCATCCGCAAGGACGGCGCCTTCGCGACCTACCTCGAGCTGGACGGGTCCGAGACGGTCCTGGGCACCCGCCGCGCCGTCAAGGTGAGCGGCACCCTCGACGCCCAGCCGTTCGCCGCGACGCTCATGCCGTCGGGGACCGGCCCGCACTGGCTGCCGCTGCGCAAGGCGCTGTGCATCGCCATCGGCAAGGACCGGGCCGGACAGTGCGTCGACGTCCACCTGGTGGAGCGCACCACCTGAGAGCGTGCCCGGGGGCGGATACCGTCGCGACCCCCTGAGAGCCCTGACGAAGGAGACGAGCATGCTGCTGCACCACGTCCAGGTGTCGATGCCCCGCGGCGAGGAGGACCTCGCGCGCCGGTTCTACGGCGAGGCCCTGGGCCTGACCGAGGTCCCCAAGCCGGCGTCGCTGGCGGGCCGCGGCGGGTGCTGGTTCCGGGCCCTCTCCGACGACGGTGAGAGCGTCCGCGCGGAGGTCCACCTCGGCGTCGACGACCCGTTCGTGCCCGCGAAGAAGGCCCACCCCGCGTTCCTCCTCGCCTCGGTCGCCGAGCTCGAGCAGCGCGCCGGCGCCATTGCCGGCGCCGGCTTCGAGGTCTCCTGGGCCGAGCGCGAGACGCTCGAGGGCTTCGTGCGCTTCCACTGCCGCGACGGCTTCGGCAACCGCGTGGAGGTCCTCACCCCGGCGACGTGAGCCCGGCGAGGCGTTCGAGGGCGTCGAGCACCCGGGCCAGGCCGAACGCGGCGGCGTGCTCCGGATCGTGGGCGCTGCCGTGGGCGGCGCCCGCCGCGGCGCCGATGCGGGTGGCCAGCGGGTAGTCGTCCTCGTCGAGCACGCGGGCCAGCACGGGACCGGCGGCCTCCCACCAGCGCCGGTCGTCCGCGCCGCTCGCAGCCCGGGCGTCGCGGGCGTCCGCCGCGTCGCGGGCAGCGGCACGCACGAAGGTCAGCAGGTACGTCAGGGCGTCGTCGACGGTCGCGTCGTCCAGGCCAGAGCCCGTGAAGGCGGCGAGCTCGTGCTCGTACTTCGCCATCTGCCCCGGACCGAGAGGGGGGCGCAGCGTCGAGACCTGGGCCGCCCAGGGGTGGCGGTCGAACAGGGCCCCGTTGTCGTCGGCGACGCCGCGCACCCGCGCCAGCCACGGCTGGTCGACGCCGTGGTGGCGCGCCATGGCCCCGTAGACGTTGTCGACCATGAGGTCGATCAGCTCGCCGCGCCCGGGGACGTAGGTGTACAGGCTCATCGGCCCGACCCCCAGCCGCTCGGCGAGGCGGCGCATCGTCAGGGCGTCGAGCCCCTCCTCGTCCGTGAGGGTGATGGCGGCGGTGACGACGGCGTCGACGGTCAGCCCTCGGCGCGGGCCTCGCTTCGGCGGGGCGTCGTCGCCGAGGGCGTCCCTCCACAGGAGTCGGAGGCTGAGCGCGGGGTCGGCTGAGCTGGTGCGGTCGTCGGCCACGGGGACAGTGTGGACGCGGGGAACACGTCACGATCTCCGTGCGTTGTACGGCGTACGCAGTACGGTAGCTGTGGCCGTCGATGAAGGGTGAGCACCATGAAGATCACGTCGACCGCGATCTCGCTGAACGTCGGGGACCCGGCCACGTCCAGCGCGTTCCTGTGCGAGCACCTCGGCTTCACGGAGGACATGGCCGCCGACGGGTTCGCCTCGCTGTCCCGCGAGGACGTCGGTGCCAGCGTCGTCTTCCTGCGTACGGGCCTGGAGTCCCTGCCGGCCGACCAGCGCGACGCCCCCGCCGCCGGGCTGGTCCTCGCCTTCACCGTCGAGGACCTCGAGGCCGAGCTGGACCGCGTGCAGGGGGAGGGGGTGGCCATCACGATGCCGCTGACCGTGGACGGGTGGGGCGAGAGGGCTTTCCAGGTCCGCGACCCGAACGGCGTGATCGTCCAGCTCCTCGACTGGAACGGACCCGGAGCGCCCGCCGGTTCGTGAGGCGGGCCCGTCAGTGCTCCAGGGCGGGCAGGAACAGCGCCGAGTCGCCGAACTCGTGCCAGAGGTAGCCCGCCGCGACGGCTGCGTCATAGGCCTGCTGGACCAGTGCGGCTCCGGCGACGGCCTCCAGCAGGAGCAGGTGCGAGGCCTGGGGGTCGTGCCAGCCGGTGACCAGGCCGGTGACCACCCGCGGGGGGTCGGCCGGGGTGACGACGCGCTCCGTCCAGCCGCTCCTCGCCACCACGTCGCCGCCCGGCCCGACGGCGGACTCCAGCGCCCGGGTGACGGTGGTGCCGACCGCCACCACGCGGCCGCCTCCGGCGCGGGTGGCCGTGACCAGGCGTGCCGTCGTCGCCGGGACGGCGAAGCGCTCCGGCTGGGGCGCCTCACCGGCCTCCTGCGAGGAGACCCCGGTGTGGAGCGTGACGGGCGCGACGCCGACGCCCCGGGAGACCAGCTCCGTGACCAGCGCGGTGGTGAAGGGCCGGCCCGCCGACGCCATCTCCGCGCTGCCGGGGCGGACGGCGAAGACGCTCTGGTACGCCTGCAACGGATGGCGGCCCTCGAGGTCACCGTCCGCGCCGGCGCGCCACAGGCGCGTCCCGCGCCCGGTGGGGGAGGAGCCGCCGTCGGCGTGGGGCCCGAGGAGGGTGAGGGTCACGGCTCCCGCGCGCAGGCGCTCGCCCGCCCCGGCGTCGAGCACGGACCGGCGAGCGTCGGGAGCCGTCCGCAGCTCGACGACCCAGGTGCGGTCGTCGACCCGGGCCGCGGCGTGCAGGACCACCGTCCCGCGCGTGGCCGACACGGCGTCGGTGGCCGCAGCGAGCGTCGCGGAGTCGTTGACCACGAGCAGGTCCCCGGCCCGCAGGTGCTGGGGCAGGTCGGCGAACCGGGCATGGACGACCCCGTCGTCGGAGGCGACGAGCAGCCGGACGTCGTCGCGGGCCGCGCCGCGTTCTTCCGCCGGCACGGGTGCGAACCGCGCGGACGCCGCGGTGAACCGCGTGGCCGGACGCTCCGCGAGGGCGCTCATCGCCCCTGCTCCTCGGGCTCAGCGAGCTCGACGTCCGCGGCCCGGTAGCGGCCGGACGGTGGCCGGCGGCGCACCAGAGCGAGCAGGTGCGGGACGACGTCGTCTGGCAGCGCGCGGTCGGAGGCGTCCTCGCCGGGGAAGGCGTCGGCCTGCATCTGCGTGCGCATGTCGCCGGGGTCGACCGCGTACCCGCGGAGGTCCTCCTCCGCGGCGAGAGTGAGCGTGAGGTGCTCCAGCGCCGCCTTGCTCGCGCCGTACGCGCCCCACGTCGGGTAGTGCTCGGCCGCCGCGTCGGACGTGATCGAGAGGATCGCGCCGCCGGCCCGGCGCAGCGCGGGCAGCACCAGCCGGGTCAGGGCCACGGGGGCGGCGACGTTCGTGGTCCAGGTCTCGGCCAGCCCGGCACCGTCGAGGTCGCGCAGCGGTCGCAGGGGCAGCGGCCCGAGGGTGCTCGCGTTGTGGACCAGGAGGTCGAGGCGCCCGAGGCCGTCGATCTCCGCTGCGAGCCGTTCGCGGTGGGCGGCGTCGGTGACGTCGCCGGTGACAGCCCGCACCTGCGGTGAGGCGAGGCCGGCGAGCCGGTCGGGGGAGCGGCCGTCCGTGACGACGGTCCACCCGTCGCCGACGAGGGCGCTCGTGAGGGCTCGGCCGAGACCGGCCGAGCCGCCGGTGACGAGGGCGATGGGCGTCGGGGCTGCTGTGGAGGTGATCATCGGTGCATCTTTCATGCTGAAGTAACGTTGAGGTCAAGGGGCGTCTGTCGGACCGTCGACCAGAGGGGCACGACATGGAGGCGAACGACGTCCTCCCGATCGCCGAGGTCGCGCGGCGCAGCGGGTTCGCCGCCTCGGCGCTGCGCTACTACGAGAGCCAGGGCCTGCTCGAGGCCGACCGCAGCTCCGGTGGTCAGCGCCGCTACGAGCGCAGCGTGCTGCGCCGCCTCGCCTTCATCCGAGCGGCAGGCAACGTCGGGCTGAGCCTGGAGGAGGTCCGCGTCGAGCTGGGGCGCCTGCCGTCGGCCCGCACCCCGACGGCGGAGGACTGGGAGAGGATCACCACGAGCTGGCGGGACCGCCTCGACGAGCAGATCCGGGCGCTGGAGGACCTGAGGGACGGGCTGGCCTCGTGCATCGGGTGCGGGTGCCTCTCGTTGGAGCGCTGCGCCATCTCCAACCTGCGCGACGAGGCCTCGTCCAGGGGACCGGGAGCGGTCTACCTCGCGCCCACCCTGCGACGGCGCCCTCCGGCCGGCCGCGCCCGCTGAGCGGATCCGCCGAGAGCGCGGGGTGCGTCAGTCCGCCAGCCGTCGCCGCCGGGAGCGCAGCGCGCCCGTCTGAACGATGACCGCGACCAGCGGTAGGAGCGACGCCAGCGGGGGCGGCACGGCGGCCGACGTCGGGCTCACCCATCCCTGGCGCAGCCCTACGAAGCGGATCAGCACGCCCGCCGCGAGCACGGCCAGCACCAGCGAGATCCGGTAGCCGCGCTTGAACGAGCCGAGGAGGTCCGACCGGGCGGTCGGGGTCGAGGAGTTGAAGTACAGCGCCACGTACAGCAGCGGGACGGCGATCCCCACCAGCGCGATCACCGGGCTCCACGACCCGGGGACGAGCGCGACGATCACGCTGACGATCACGAGGATCGCCGCGGCCCGGACGAGGACGGAGCCCCCGACGACGGTGATCCCGTCCGCCCCGCGCGGTGCGTGCTCGTTCGTCAGCAGGTCGCGGGCGAAGCCGTCGGCGCTGCGCGCCAGCTCCCAGGGCGACAGCGGGCTCACGAGGTCACGATCGTCGGCATGGAGCCCATCGTGGCAGGAGGAGATATCAGCCGAGCAGCGTGGATCGGCTGCGCCGCTGCTAGAAAGACTGCATGCCTGTGGCCATCACCGTCCGCGAGGTGCCTGACGACGTCCGTGACGAGCTGGCGGCCCGTGCTGCACGGTCCGGGCGGTCCCTGCAGGAGTACCTGCGCGCGATGCTCGTCGACACCGCGGCGCGGCCTCCGGTGCAGGACGTCATCGCCCGCGCGAGGGCGCGGGTGGCTGCGACGGGCTCGCGCGTCGATGCCGCGTCGATCCTCGCCGCGAGCGACGCCGACCGGAGGTGAGGCCCGTCGTGGTCTGTGACGCGTCAGCCGTCGTGGCCATGCTGCTGGACGACGGCAGCGACGGTGCGTGGGCCGCCGGGCTGA
>JBBSRD010000098.1:0-9548 GCA_038243415.1 Actinomycetales bacterium
CCCGACGACGGCCGCGTGCTGCTCTCCGGCGTGGACGCCCGCGCGCTGCGCGAGGAGAGCCTGCACCGCCGCGTCCAGGTGGTGCCCCAGGAGGGGTTCCTCTTCGAGGCCACCGTGCGCGAGAACCTCGTCTTCGGCCGCCCCGACGCGTCCGACGCCGACGTCGACCGGGCCCTGGCCGAGCTCGGGCTGGGCGGGTGGGCGGCGTCCCTGCCCGAAGGGCTCGACACCGAGGTCGGCCAGCTCGGTGGGCGCCTGTCCGCGGGGGAGCGCCAGCTGCTCGCCCTGGTCCGCGCCCACCTCGCGGGCCCGGACCTCCTCGTGCTCGACGAGGCGACGTCCTCGGTGGACCCGGTCACCGAGGTCCGCCTGCAGCGGGCGCTCGCGGGCCTGCTCGACGGGCGCACGTCGGTGGCGATCGCCCACCGGCTGTCCACCGCGGAGGCCGCGGACACCGTGGTGGTCGTCGACGCCGGGCGCATCATCGAGGTGGGGACCGCCCGCGACCTGGCGCACGCCGGCGGCCCCTACAGCCGTCTGCACGCCGCGTGGACCGCCCAGCACGCCTGACACGGGTCGGCCCAGCGCTGTCCCGAGCACCCCGGAGCGGCTCAGGACCGAGAGGTCAGAGCCAGCCGCGCTCGGTCGCGACGGCCACCGCCTCCACGCGGTTGCGGGTTCCCGTCTTGGTGATCGCCGACGACAGGTAGTTGCGTACCGTCCCCTCCGCGAGGTGAAGGGCCGCGGCGACCTCCCCGTGCGGGCGCCCGGTGGCGGCAGCGGTCAGCACCTCCCGTTCCCGGTCCGTCAGCGGGTCCGCGGCGTCCCAGGCGGCGACGGCGAGCGCCGGGTCGACCACGCGCTCCCCGGCGTGGACCCGGCGCACCACCTCGGCCAGCTGCTCGATCGGGGCGTCCTTCAGCACGTACCCGGCCACGCCCGCGTCCATCGCGCGGCGCAGGTAGCCCGAGCGCGCGAAGGTCGTCACGAGCACCACCCGCGTCCGGGCTCCCCGCGCGGCGAGCCTGGCCGCTACCTCGAGCCCGGTGGCGCCCGGCATCTCGATGTCGGTGAGCAGCACGTCGGGGTCGTGCTGCGCCACCGCGACCAGCGCCTCGGCGCCGTCGACGGCCGTGGCCACCACGTCGAGGTCCTCCTCCAGCGCCAGCAGGGCGGCGAACGCCCCTCGGACCATGGCCTGGTCCTCGGCGAGGACGACGGTGATCGCGCTCATCCCCTCATCCTCCCGGCGCTGCGGGGACGCTGGCACGCAGCCTCGTGCCGCGCGGCACCGCCGCCTCGACGCCGAGGGCGCCGCCCAGGGACTCCAGCCGCTCGCGCATCCCGCTCAGCCCGCCGCCGGGGCGCGCCCGGACGCCGACCCCGTCGTCCGTCACCGTGACCATGCCCCCACCAGCACCGCCAGCACCACCGCCCACCGTGATGCTCACCTGGCTCGCGCCCGCGTGGCGCACGACGTTGGTCACCGCCTCGCGCAGCGCGAGCGCCAGCACGGTCTCGGCCTCGGGGCACACCTGGAGCGCAGCGTCTCGGTCGACCGAGGTCACGACGCCGGCCGCGGCGAGCATGGCGGTGGCCAGCGCCAGCTCGCCGTCCAGGTGGACGTGGCGCCACCCCGAGACCGTCGTCCGCACGTCGCTCAGCGCGGCACGGGCCACCCGCTCCAGCTCGGCGAGCTCGTCGCGGGCCCGCTCCGGGTCCACGCTCACGAGCCGGCGGGCCAGCTGGGAGCGCACGATCACCGACGTGAGGGACTGCCCGACCGAGTCGTGGACGTCGCGCGCCAGGCGCTCGCGCTCGGTGAGGGTGGCGATCGCCTCGATGCGGGAGCTCTCGACCCGCAGCGCCGCGTGCGCCCGCTCCCTCCGACCGCTGACGATCGTCTCGAGGCCGACGATCCAGATGAAGAAGAGCGTCGGCAGGGTCGACCACAGACGGAAGACGAGCGGCACCGGGCCGACGAGGGTCGGCACGGCCAGCGGGACCAGCGCCAACACGCTCAGCAGGGCGAACCACCGGACGGCTCGGGGCCGCGGCCAGGCGTCGCCGGCGAACGCCGCCGAGTACACGAGCATCACGGTGGTGCCGAGGTTGACGGGCAGGAAGGCCACGCCGAGGACGGCGGCGGCCACCGGCGCCGCGCGGTGGAACCGCCCGCGCGCCGGCGCAGCGCCGACAGCGAGGTAGAAGGCCGCGAAGCCCACGGCGACGATGATGCTGAGGACCCAGTCGAGCGGCGTCGTGCGGGGGCTGGCCAGCAGCGGGAACGCCATGATCACCAGGTAGACCAAGTACCACGGCGAGCTGTCGTTGCGGTGATCGCCGCCAGGCGCCTCCGTGGTCGGTGCCCGACCCTGCGTCCGTGACGCGTTCGCCCAGGGGGCGAGCACGGGCCGTCGCGACCCTGCACCCTCCGTGGCGCGCGTCACCGTCATCGCGGCACCCTACGACCGGGCCCGGCGCAGGGCCCAGACCGCGAAGGCCCCGAGCACGGCCGTGGCGGCGACCAGGACGAGGACGCTCGTGCCGACGTCCTCAGCGGTCACCGTCTCCGGGGCGATCTGCGCGATGCCCAGCCGTGAGAGGTGGTACGGCAGCAGGAAGGGGGCGACCGTCTGGAACCAGCCCGGGAGCATCGCCAGGGGGAAGAGCAACCCCGATCCGACGGACGTGGAGAAGTACACCGCCTGCAGCAGGGCCATCGCGCCCCCGAAGGAGGCCAGGGCGCCCACGGCCACACCGAGCAGGGCGAACGGCAGGCTGCCCACGACGAGCACCGCGACGAGGCGCACCCAGGCCAGCGGCTCGAGGCTCGCCCCACCGACGGTCACGGCGACGACGGTCATGAGGGCCATCACCCCGACCGCGTGCGGGATCGTCGCGACGACCTTCGCGGCGACCACCACCGGCAGCGGGGTCGCGGAGACCATCCGGGTCCGGAGCCAGCCGCGCTCGCGGTCCTCGGCGAGCGAGAGGCCGGGGGTGATCATGGCGGTGCCCATGACGCCGAAGGTGCCGTAGGTGGCCAGCATCAGCACGGCCACCGTCGTGCCGCCGGCCTGCTGGCCCCCGAAGGCCGAGGCGAAGAAGGCGAAGAACCCCACGGGCAGCGCCACGGAGAAAAAGAGCGTGATGGGCTCGCGCACCACGCTGCGCAGCTCGTCCGCCGCCTCGGCGAGGAGGACGCGGCGCAGCGACCAGCCGTCGTGGTGCGGGGGCGGTGCGGCGGTCAGGCCCTGTCCGGCGTGCAGGTCGGTGGTGCTGGCGGTGCTCATGGCGGCGCCCCTCTCGGTCTGGACGTGCTCGGTGGTCCGGGTGCTCGCGGAGGTGCTCATGACCGGGCTCCGGCGAGCGGTGCGTCGGCCGGCGTCGTGGGGTGGGCGCTCGCCGGGGAGCCGTCGCCCGTCAGCGCCGCGACCGCCTGCTCCAGGGTGGCGCTGGCGACGGCGAGCCCGGTGAGCGTCGCGTCGCCCTGCAACCACCGCCGCACCACCCGCTCGGCCTCCGCGGTCCGGACGAAGACCCGCCCGCCCTCGAGGGTGACGGCCTCGGCGCCGACCAGGGCGGCGACGTCTGCCGGGGCCAGCGACGACACGGCGGACACGGTCCGGTGCGGCATCGCTGCGGTCAGCTCACCGGGCGTCCCGGACACGACGACCCGGGCACGGTCGAGGACCACCACGTGGCCGGCGACGGCGGCCGCCTCCTCCATGAGGTGCGTCGTGACGAGGACGCCGACCCCCTCGTCGCGCCGGGCAGCGACGAGCGCCCAGAAGTCGTGGCGGGAGCCGACGTCCAGCCCGTTCGTGGGCTCGTCGAGCACGAGGACGCGCGGGGCGCCGACGAGCGCCATGGCCAGCTGGACCCGGCGCTGCTGCCCGCCGGAGAGGTCCTTCGCGCGCCGCGGCGCCAGGTCCGCTGCCCCGACCGAGGCCAGCGCCTGCTCGCCGGCGCCCCGGGGGGCGCCGGCGCGGGTGGCGGCGGAGCGCAGCAGCTCACCCACCCGGAAGGTCCGCGGGAAGCCCGCGCTCTGGGCCACGACGCCCAGGGCCCGCCGTGTCGCAGCGCGCCGCGGGTCACCGCCGCACACCTCCACGGTCCCGGTGGCGGGGGCGAGCAGCCCCGTCACGAGGTTCACCAGCGTGGTCTTCCCGGCCCCGTTGGGCCCGAGCAGCGCCACGCAGTCGCCCGCGCCCACGGCCAGGCCCACCTCGGTCAGCGCGTCGACCGCTCCGTAGCGGTAGCTCGCCCCCTCGACCCTCAGCACGTCCATGGTGGTCCCCCGTCGTCGGTGCGCGGCGCCTCTCGCCGCTGCAGGACCAGCGTGGCGATCAGGAGGGGGGCGCGGCAGTGGGCGGCGTCAGCAGGTCGGGGTGACAGGTGTCATGCCGCGCGCTCACCCGAGGGTGTCGGCGACGAGCCTGCTGCGGGCGCTGTGGGCCACCACGGCCTGCGGCGGCGAGGCGACGGTGGCGGTGCCCTCGATCGGTTCCCACGGTCCGCCGTCGACGGAGAACTCGCCCGTGTAGGTGGTGCTCATGACCATCGCGTAGCGGCCCGGGACGAGATACGTGTGCGTGTGAGGGCCCGCGGGCCACGGTGCGCCCGGGTCGGGGACGGGGCCCAGGCCGTCCCCGTCCCCGAAGTCCCACGCCCAGGCCGCCGGGGTGGCCCTCACCGCCACGGGGACGCCCAGGACGACGTCCGGGAGGACCTGCACGGCCCCGACCGCGTGGACGGCGGTCGGCACGTTGATGAGCAGCTGACCGCCCGGAGGCTGGGTCATCGCCGTCCCCGGGGCGAACGGCAGCCTCTGGAACTGCTCACCGGTGACGACCACGACCGGGGCTGCGTCCGCGGCCGCGGCGGCGCCGGGGAGGACGGCTGCCTCGGCGGGGCTGAGGCAGGCCGCCCCCGTGGGCGCCCACGGCTGGTCGGCGGCCCCGCGCGGGCGCTGGTAGGTGACGTACCGGATGTCGCCAGGATCG
This sequence comes from Actinomycetales bacterium, assembly GCA_038243415.1. Taxonomy (GTDB): domain Bacteria; phylum Actinomycetota; class Actinomycetes; order Actinomycetales; family Quadrisphaeraceae; genus CADCUY01. The sequence goes on from JBBSRD010000098.1 coordinate 5,010, forward strand.
GGGCAGGTGCGGGTGGCCCCACCGCAGAGCGCCTCGCTGGCGCTGCCCGGGGCGTTGTCGGGGCAGTCGGGGGCGCGGGCCCACTCGTACGGGTCCGGAGCGGCAGCGCCCGGCCTCTGCGCGGCGCCGCCGTCGGAGCCCCCGCTGCCCCCGCTGCCCCCGCTGCCGCCGTCGAGGCCCTGGCTGCCGGTGGGGCCGGGCGCCGTCGCGGCAGGACCCTCCGCTCCCGGGCAGCCCCGGGTGCCGGTGTTCGTGGCCCCCTCGTCCTCAAGCCTGCTGGAGAGGTCGGGGCAGGAGGCCGCCGCGGCCGCGGAGGGGGCCGGGCCGACGAGCACGCCGAGCACCACCAGCCCTGAGGCTGCCAGCGCGAGCGTGACCGGCCCGAGCGTGACCGGCCCGAGCGCAGCGGCGAGCGGCACCCGGGCGGTGATCATGGTGGAAACGTAGCGCCGCGCCGGGCCTCGGTGAGCCGGTGAGGCGCCCCTGTGGATGACGGCGACGCCACGTGCACCGTCCGGGCCAGGGGCGACACGCTCGGTGCCCGACCCGCACTCCCCCCGACCGGGGACGTCCCGCCGCGCGGAGCGACGTCCTCGCGCGGCGCAGGGCACCCGGTCGCCGAAGGGGGGTGCCCAGCGCGGTGGCGGGTCCCCCGTCGACGGAGGGAGGAGGCGGCGGAAGGTCCCCGGCCGTGCTGAGGTGGTGCGGACAGCGGCCTCAAAGCCCCACCGCCCGGACGGGACCTCCCAGAGAGCGGTGTGACACTTTGAGCGTGGTGTCGACGGGGTGCCGCGCTCGCGGTGGGCGGCTGGCCCTCGTCGCCGGCGTGGCCGCGCTCCTCGCCGCGGTCGGCCTCGTCGGGTTCCCCCGCACGTCCGCGGCCCTGGACGACACGCCCGCAGAGCTGCTCGTCCGCGCCGCCGCCTCCCAGGACGTGCCGCACACGGGCACGGCCGTGAGCTTCGGCAGCCTGGGCCTGCCCGACCTGTCCCGCCTCGGGCGCCTCACCGCGCTGCTCGGCTCCACCACCCGCACCCGCGTGCAGTGGGCCGGACCGAGCGAGCACCGGGTGGACGAGCTGCTCGCGACGGGGGAGCGCAGCACCTACGTCGACGGCGACGCGGTCACCGTCTGGGACTACGGCAAGGGCGAGCTCCGGAGCGGCGAGAAGGTCCTCGGCGCGCGGCTGCCCCGCCCCGAGGACCTCCTGCCGCCCAGCCTCCTCCGAGGGCTCGTGGCCGGGGTCGACGCCGCGGAGACGGCGGCCGCCGCCGAGCCGCTGGGCGGCGCCCGCGTGGCGGGGCGTCCTGCGAGCGGCCTGCGCATCGCCTCGAGCGACGCCCGCGGCACCCTCGCCCACGCCGACGTGTGGGTCGACGACGCCTCGGGCCTGCCCACCGAGGTGGCGCTGGTCGACCGAGCCGGGGTGACGGCGCTGCTCTCGCGCTTCGACCACCTGCGCCTCGAGGCCCCCGTCCCGGCGGCGCTCGTGCCACCTGCGGCCCCCGGCGCGGAGCGCAAGGACTCCCGCGACGACCTCGTGACGATCGCCGACGACGTCGCCCCCTACGACCTCCCCGACACCCTCGCCGGCCACCCGGCGCTGAGGGCGTCGCGGGACGGCGCAGAGGGGAGGGGCGGGACGGACGACCCCTACCGCCGCTGGGGCGCGCTCGAGGACGGGGCGTCACCGGGCGTGGCGGTCTACGGCAGCGGCCTGACCCGGCTCGCGGTGCTCCCCCTCCCCGACGACGTCGGGAAGCGGGCCGTCGACGTGGCCCGCACCAGCGGGGGCATCGACCTGGAGACCGGCGGCGCCGTGGAGGCCGCCGACGGTGAAGCGGTGCTGCTCGCCGCCGGCGCCGTCCGCATGGTGATGGTCCGCGTCCCGGTGGGCCGCTACGACCGCTCCTACGTCCTCGCCGGCGACGTCGACCCGGAGGTGCTCGGCGACGCGGTCGTGCAGCTGGTGGACGATCCCCCGCCGTGGCAGCGGGGCCGGCGGTGAGCGCCGACCCCGTCGACCCCGACGACCCTGTCGACCTCGACGACCCTCTCGACCTCGAGGAGGACGAGCGCCTCGACGCGTCACGCGCCGACGAGAGGCCCGGGCCGCCCCCCGGCTCGGCGGTGGCCCTGCGCGGGCTCACCAAGCGCTTCGGCTCCTCGCGCGGGGGCGTCACCGCGGTCGACGGCCTCGACCTCGACGTCGCCGAGGGGGAGCGGTTCGGCTTCCTCGGGCCCAACGGCTCGGGGAAGACCACCACGGTGCGGATGATGCTCGGTCTCGTGCTGCCGACGTCGGGTCGGGCCTGGCTGCTCGGCGAGCGCGTCCCGGGACGGCTGCCGCAGGTCCTCGCGGACGTCGGCGCCGTGGTGGAGTCGGTCGCGGCCTACCCCCACCTCTCCGCGCGGACCAACCTCACGCTGCTCGACGCCAGCGCCCCCGGGCCCGCAGGGCAGCGCGGCCGTCGCAGCCGCAGGGCCCGGGTCGACGCCGCGCTGGAGGCCGTCGGCCTGGACGGGGTGGGGCGCCGCCGCGTGGGGGCCTTCTCCCTGGGCATGCGCCAGCGCCTCGGCCTCGCAGCCACGCTGGTGCGCCGCCCCCGCCTGCTGGTCCTCGACGAGCCCACCAACGGCCTGGACCCGCAGGGGATCCGCGCCGTCACCGACCTGCTCCTCGAGCTGAACGCCGACGGCACCACCCTCTTCCTCTCCAGCCACCTCCTCGCCGAGGTGGAGGAGCTGTGCACCCGCGTCGGCGTCATGGACCGCGGCAGCCTCGCCGTCGTGGGGGACGTGGCGGACCTGAGGGCGCCCACCGGCCGGCTGCTGCTGCGCGTCGACGCCCCCGGCGCCGCCGCCGGGCTCCTGGGCACCACCAGCGCCGCCGCGCGCCTCGGCGGACGGCTGGACGTGCGCGTCGAGGGCGACCGGCTCGTCCTCACCCCGCAGAGCGCCTCCGGGAGCCCGCGCGTCGAGCTCTCCGCCGTGGTCGCTGCTCTCGTGGGCGAGGGGATCGCCGTCCTCGAGGCCGTCCCCGAGCGGTCCACCCTCGAGGACGTGGTGCTGGCGCGCACCCGCGCGGTGGGGGAGCGGTGAGCCACGTGGCCGACCCGAGCGGCCCGTCGCCGGAGGGCGCCCCCCGCGGCAGCGCGGGCCGGCGCGGCCTGCGCCTGCCGCTGCTCGCCCTGATCCTCGTCGAGCTCCGCAAGCTCGCCGTGCGCCCCCGCACCTGGGTGACCATCGGGCTGCTGTGCCTGCTCCCGTCGGTGGTCGCCGTCTTCCTGGCGGTCACCGACCTGGCCCCGAGGCCCGGCCAGGGACCGACCTTCCTCTCCGCGGTCCTGGGCAACGGCGCGCTGTACCCGGCCGCCGCCCTCGGGCTGATCCTGCCGGTGTTCCTTCCCGTCGCCGTGTGCGTGGTCGCCGGGGACGCCATCGCGGGGGAGGCCGCGAACGGCACGCTGCGCTACCTGCTCCTGCGCCCCGTCAGCCGCACGCGGCTGCTGGTCGCCAAGCTCGTGGCGGTCCTCGCCTTCACCACCACGGCCGTCCTCGCCGTCGCGGGCACCGCCTACGTCACCGGGACCCAGCTGCTCGGCAACGCCCCCACCGAGCTGTCCCTGGCAGCGACCACCGTCTCCGGGACGGGCCTGACCCCGGAGGACCTCACCTGGCGCACGGTCCTGGTGATCGGGTACATGTCCGTCTCGATGATGGGCGTCGCCGCCCTCGCCCTGCTGCTCTCCACCCTCACCGACTCCCCGCTGGCCGCGGCGCTCGGCGGGCTCGCCCTCATCGTCGGCTCCAGCGTGCTCGTGGGACTGGACTCAGCGGACGCCGTGCGGGACCTTCTGCCCACCCGCTACTGGCTCTCCTGGGTGGACCTGTTCCGCAACCCCATCCTGTGGACCGACGTGCGCGCCGGGCTCATCGTGCAGCTCGGGTACGTCGTGGTGCTCCTCGGTGCCGCGTGGGCGACGTTCACCACCCGGGACATCACCAGCTGAGAGCCGTGCCGACCAGACGTCGTGCCGGACGGCCGTCGTGCCAGCGCGCGGTGATGGATCGGGCTTCGCACCGTCGTCCGGGGCGCCGTCGCGGGACGGGCTGGTGACCGGGCTCCCGACGACCCGGTGGTCGCGGTGCACCAGGTGGCCGTCTTCGACGACGCCGAGGACGGGTACCTCGTCACCACGCGCCGCGGCAGGGCCGTGACGCTGGTCCCGGCCGAGGGCGTGACCGGCGGCGTCGTCGGCGTGCGCCCGACGGTCCAGGAGCAGGCGGGCCGGCCGCCACGAGCCGGGAGCCGTCAGCCCAGCAGCGAGGACCCCAGCGCGATGAGGCGCCCGCAGTCAGCGGCGACGGGCGCCTCCTGCAGGGCCGCGCCCGTGCCGCCCTCCCCGCCGAGGGCGGTGACGGCGATCGCGACCGGCAGCGCCGTGCGCGGCAGCCCCCCGTGGTCCGTGGCGTCGCGCGGGCACACCGCCTGCAGCTCGACGCCCACGGCGCCGTCCAGCTCCGACGTCGACGCGG
>JBBSRD010000099.1:0-9497 GCA_038243415.1 Actinomycetales bacterium
CCTTGGTCTCGGTGTAGGCGTCGATGGCCTGCGGGCCCATCTCCCGGCCCCAGCCGGACTGCTTGTAGCCGCCCCACGGCGCTGCGGCGTCGGGGATCGGCGGCATGTTGACGAAGACCGCCCCGGCCTTGATGCCGTCGGCCAGGCGCTGCGAGGTGGCGATGTCGTTCGTCCACACCGACGCCGCCAGGCCGTACGGGGTGTTGTTGGCCTGCGCGATCACGGCGTCCAGCCCGTCGGTGTCGTCGAAGGCGGTGACGGCGTTGACGGGGCCGAAGACCTCCTCGTTCATGATCGACATCTCGTCGCTCACGCCGGTGAAGAGGGTCGGCTCGAAGAACCAGCCCTTCCGGTCCACGCGGCCACCCCCGGTGACCAGCTCGGCACCCTGCTCGGTGCCGGTCGCCACGAGGCGCTCGACGTGGGCCAGGTGCTTGGCCGAGACCAGCGGGCCGATCACGGTGGACTCCTCGGAGCCGGGGCCCACGGGCAGCCCGGAGAGGCCGGCCGCCATCTTCTCCACGAACTCGTCGTGGCGCGAGGAGTGCACGTAGAACCGGGTGTACGCGGCGCAGACCTGGCCGCTGTTGAGCATCCCGCCGGAGATGTTGCCGGCCACCGCGGCGTCGATGTCCCCGTCGGCGCAGATGATCGACGGCGCCTTGCCGCCGAGCTCCAGGGTGAGGCGCTTGAGGTTCGACGCGGCCGAGGCGGTCGTGATGATCTTCCCCACGCCCGTCGAGCCGGTGTAGGAGAGGTGGTCGACCCCCATGTGCTCGCTGAGCATCGCGCCCACCGAGCCGTCACCGGTGACGAGGTTGACCACCCCGCGCGGGATCCCGGCCTCCTCGCACAGCTGCACCAGGCGGATGGCCGTCAGCGGGGTCACCTCGCTGGGCTTGATGACCACGGTGTTGCCGGTGGCCAGGGCAGGGGCCAGCTTCCACGCCAGGATCATCAGCGGGAAGTTCCACGGGGTGATCAGCGCGGTCACGCCCACCGGCTCGCGGCGGGTGTAGTGCAGCGTGTCGGGGAACGAGACGGGGTTCACCGAGCCCTGGATCTTCGTGACCCAGCCGGCGTAGTACCGGAAGTGCTCGGCCGCGCCGCTCGCCGAGACCATCCGCGAGATCCCGATGGGCTGACCCTGGTCGCGGGTCTCCAGCGCGGCCAGCTCCTCGTGGTGCTCGGAGACCAGGTCCGCGAGGCGGAAGAGCAGCGCCGCGCGCTGGGCCGGCAGCAGGCCCGCCCACGCCGGGTCGGACAGCGCGGAGCGGGCGGCGGCCACCGCGGCGTCGACCGCCGCGCGGTCCGCGGAGCCGACCTGCTCGATGACCTCCTCCGTGGCGGGGTCGTACGTGGGGATCGCGTCGGCGGGGGCGGTGGCCCACTCACCATCGATGTACAGGGACGTCGTCATCGAGTCTCCTTCGTCGGTGCGTCTCGTGCGGGCCCGCGGGCCCGACCGGCGGACGACCGTCGGCCGCCGTGGATGCCCAGTGTGCCGGTGCCCCGTGGCCGCCTGGCAGGGTGAGGGCCGGGGCGGACGCCGACGGTGGCGACCGCGACCGATGCGCGGAGGTGGACCATGGGCACGACCCGGAGCGTCGTGGTGGTCGGGGCGGGATCGGCGGGCTCGGTGCTCGTGCGCCGCCTGCTGGACGCCGGCCTGACCGTGCAGCTCCTCGAGGCAGGCGGGGAGGACACCAACCCCGCCATCGCCGACCCGGCCCGCGCCGGTGAGCTGTGGCACTCCGAGCAGGACTGGGACCACTTCACCGTCCCCCAGGCCGGGGCCGACGGTCGGCGCCTGCACATCCCGCGCGGCAAGGTCCTCGGCGGCTCCCACGCCCTCAACGCCATGATCTGGGTGCGCGGCGCCCCCGCCGACTACGACCACTGGGCCGCGCTGGGCAACGACGGCTGGGCGTGGGCCGACGTCCAGCCCGTCTTCGAGGCCATCGAGCGCTTCACCACGGGGCGCGCCGACGCGGTCGCCCCTCCGGCCCCTCCGACCCCTCCCGGGGCGCGCGGCCTGGAGGGGCTCCTCGACGTCACCGACGACTACCCCCTCGCCCCGATCCACCAGGCGGTCGTCGACGCCGGCGTCCAGACCGGCCTGGAGCACAACGCGGACTACAACGGGGACCATCAGGACGGCATCGCCCAGGAGCAGATCACCGTCCGCGGCGGCCGGCGCCTCAGCACCTGGACGGCCTACGTCGGCCCCCGCACCGACCACCCGGCCCTCACCGTCGAGACCGGCTGCTGGGTGCACCGGGTGGTGATCGAGGACGGCCGGGCCGTCGGCGTGGAGTACGAGCAGGACGGCGAGACCCGCGTCGCCCGCGCCGACGAGGTGATCCTGTGCGCGGGCGCCCTCGGCTCCCCGCGGGTGCTGCTGCGCTCCGGCGTCGGGCCCGCCGAGGAGCTGGCCGCGCTCGGGATCGACGTGGTCGCCGACGTGCCCGGCGTGGGCAAGAACCTGCACGACCACCTGCTCGCCCCGGTCGTGCTCACCACCGAGCCCGCCCTCGGGCCGCCGACCACCGGCGTCTCGCCCACCCAGACCCACTGGTTCTGGCGCTCGCGGACCGGCCTTGACCGCCCGGACACCCAGCCGATCGTCTTCAGCGTGCCGATGCTCTCCGACGGTCAGGAGGGCCCGAGCGAGGGGTTGTCGCTGCTCGCGGGCATCGTCGCCCCCACCTCCCGGGGCTCGGTGACGCTGTCCGGGCCCGGCCCCCACGACCCGCTGCTGGTGGACACCGCGGCGCTGGCGACCGCCGAGGACGTCGCGGCGCTCGTGGCCTCGGTGCGCCAGTGCCGCGCGGTCGGGGCCGCCCCAGCGCTGGCCCACGGGTGGGGTGCGCGCGAGGTGCTCCCCGGACCCGGCGTGGGCGACGACGAGGAGGCCCTGGAGGCCTACGTGCGCTCCTCCTGCGTGACCTACCACCACGTCGCCGGGTCGTGCGCGATGGGACCCGGGCCCCTCGGCGTGGTCGACCACCGGCTCCGGGTGCGCGGGGTCGAGGGCCTGCGGGTGGCCGACGCCTCCGTGATGCCGCGGATCACCACCGGCAACACCAACGCCCCCTCGGTCCTCATCGGGGAGATGGCGGCGAGGTTCGTCGTCGAGGCGTGAGCCGCCCCGCTGGTCACCCCACCGGCTCGGCGACGCGGCGCGGGCCGAAGCCGACAGCCCCCTGCTGCTCCTCCTCGTTGGCGATCGACAGGTCGATGCCGGGGCGGTCGCGCAGCAGCGCGAGGGCGCCCAGCGCGAGCAGGGCCATGACCGCGAGGTACACCGCCACGGACGTCAGCGACCCGGTGCGCTGCAGCAGGAACTGGGCGACGGTCGGGGAGAAGGCACCGCCGAGGATGGCCCCGAGCGCGTAGGCGATCGACACCCCCGACGTCCGCACCGAGGCGGGGAACAGCTCGGCGTAGAAGGCGCACAGCGGGCCGTAGGACAGCCCCAGCCCCACCGTGAAGACCACCAGCCCGAGAGTGAGCAGCAGCGCGCTGCCGCTGCCCACGAGGGCGAACATCGGGAAGGCGAGCACCGCGACGGCCACGTTGCCCAGCGCCAGCGTCTTGCGACGGCCGATGCGGTCGCCCATCGACCCGGAGATGATCGTGAACACCCCCCACGTCACCGCCGAGACGGCGATGGCCAGCAGCACCGACGTCCGGCTCAGGCCGATCGGCCCGTCGGGGTTGGTGGCGTACTGCGCCACGAAGGGTCCGGTGGTCATGTACCCGGCGGCGTTGTTGCCGGCGAAGACGAGGGCGGCGAGGAAGACCAGGACGCCGTGGCGGCGCCACAGCGTGGCGACGGGCGCCTTGGCGCGCGTCATCGTCGACTTCATCTCCTCGAAGACCGGGCTCTCGTCGACGGCGCGGCGCACCACGTAGCCGAGCGCGACCAGGACCACGCTCAGGAGGAACGGCACCCGCCAGCCCCACTCGAGGAAGGCGTCGCCGGGGGCGATCACCCCGGTCATCAGCGCGTTGACGCCGCTGGCCATGAGCAGGCCCACCGGCACCCCGAGCTGCGGGTAGATCCCCGCCCGGGCGCGGTGGCCGGGACGGGCGTGCTCGACGGCCATGAGGGTGGCGCCGCCCCACTCGCCGCCGGCTGCGAGACCCTGGAGGATCCGCAGCGTCAGCAGCAGGATCGGCGCGGCGATGCCGATGCCCGCCGCGGTCGGCAGCAGGCCGACGGCGGTCGTGGCCACCCCCATCACGAGCAGCGTGACCACCAGGACGATCTTGCGCCCGGACCGGTCACCGAGGGCGCCGGCCAAGAACGCGCCCAGGGGGCGGAAGAGGAAGCTGACGCCGACGGTCGCGAAGGACAGCAGGACGGAGAGCTCGCTGCCGAACTGGTCGAAGAACAGCGCCGGGAAGACCAGCGCCGCGGCCGTGCTGTAGATGAAGAAGTCGTACCACTCGAAGGACGTCCCCACGAGCGTGGCCAGCGCCACGCGCCGGTCGACCCCTCTGGCCTTGGTCGTCGCCGTGCTGCTCATCGGTGCTCCCGCTCATCGGACGTCGTCGTCGGTCAGATGAACGAACCGTATACGACCGGGACGGTCACGGGGCACCCCGTCGGCCTCGCCCGGTCGGTCGCCACCCGGTCGCGTCGCCTGGGTGAACGGCGGGTGAACAGTCGCCGACGAGTGGGCGGCACCCCCTATCACCCGGGATGCGTCATGCTGCAGCATGCGTTCCGTGAGCATGACCCTGTCCGTCGTGCGGGCGGTTCCGTGACCGTGACCATCGTGCTGGTGCTCGTGATCGTCATCGCGCTGGCCTTCGACTTCACCACCGGGTTCCACGACACCGCGAACGCGGTGGCGACCTCGATCGCCACCGGGGCGCTGAGCCCCAAGACCGCGGTGCTCCTCGCCGGCGTCCTGAACCTCGTCGGGGCGTTCCTCTCCGTCCAGGTGGCGCTGACCGTCACCAACGCCGTCGTGAAGATCCAGGCGCCCGACGGCGCGCCGGTGCCCGGTCTGGTGGCCGACGGCGGGGAGGCCCTGCTCGTCATCGTCCTGGCCGGGCTGTCCGGAGCCATCCTGTGGAACCTCGTGACGTGGCTGCTCGGGCTGCCGTCCAGCTCCACCCACGCGCTGTTCGGCGGCCTCATCGGCGCGACGGTCGTCGGGCTGGGGGTCTCGGAGGTGAACTGGGCCGGTGACGGCACCGGCCTCGGCGGCGTGGTCGGCACAGTGATCCTCCCGGCGGTCCTCTCGCCGGTGGTCGCCGGGCTCGTCGCCGCCGTCGGCACCTGGCTGGTCTTCCGGATCACCCTGGGCCTCGCCGCGCGGTACACCGCCGGCGGTCTGCGCTGGGGGCAGATCGGCTCGGCGTGCCTCGTCTCGCTGGCGCACGGCACCAACGACGCGCAGAAGACGATGGGCGTCATCACCCTCGCGCTCATCGCCTCGGGGCGCTGGACCGACACCGAGAGCGTCCCCTTCTGGGTCAAGGCCGCGTGCGCGCTGGCGATCGCCCTCGGCACCTACCTCGGGGGATGGCGGATCATCCGCACCCTCGGCAAGGGCCTCGTGGAGATCACCCCGCCCCAGGGCCTCGCCGCACAGTCCGCCTCCGCCGCCGTCATCCTCGTCTCGAGCCACGTGGGGCTGGCGCTGTCCACCACGCAGGTCACCACCGGGTCGGTGCTGGGCTCCGGCCTGGGGTGGCCCGGCGCGAAGGTCCGCTGGGGCGTCTTCGGCCGCATGGTGGTGGCCTGGGTCGTCACCCTGCCTGCCGCGGCTCTCGTGGCGGCGGGGCTGTGGGGCTTCGGCGAGCTGCTGGGCGGCGGCCTCCCCGCGGCGGTCGGCATCAGCCTCGTGCTGGTGGCCGGGTCCGGGGCCCTCTACGCGCGCTCGCGGCGCGAGCCCGTCCACGCCGACAACGTCGACGCCCCGTGGCCCTCCTCGGAGGTGCCGCCTCTGACCGCCAGCGACCGCGTGGGCGTCTGAGGTGGTCGACGCCCTGGCCGCTGAGGCCCTCGCGCTGGGCGAGGTGCTCCTCGTCGCCCTGCTCCTGGGCGCCGGGCTGCCGGCCCTCTTCGCGCTCGGGGTGCGCGCCCTGGCCCGCGGCAGCGCGACCGAGACCAGCGCTGACGGCGTCACCGTGCGGGTGCCCGCCGCCCGACCGGTCGGCCGCGTGGTCGCGGCCGCCTGCTTCGCGGTGGTGGTGGTCGTGGTGCTCCTCGGCATCGCCGTCATCGTCGCCGGGGGCTTCGGCATGGCGCTCAGCTTCGAGGACGTCTACCCGACCTTCGTCGCCGAGCCGTGATCGCTCCGGAGCCGGGGTTCGCGGGGCGCGTGGTCGGGTGGCTGCGCGCCGGCTACCCGGCGGGGGTGCCCAAGGGCGACTACGTCGCCCTGCTCGGCGTCCTGAGGCGCTGCCTCACCGACGTCGAGGTCCACGACATCACCGACGTGCTCGCCTCCATGGTGGAGCAGGGCGAGGTGATCACCACCGCCGACGTCGAGCGCATGGTCTCGCGCGCCACCCTCGACGAGCCGTCGTCGGCCGACGTCACCCGCGTCTCCTCACGGCTGGCCGCGGGCGGCTGGCCCCTGGCCGACGTGCGCGGCTGAGGCGATCCTCCTCGACCTCCCTCCGCCTGCGCTCGGGCGCCCCGCAGCGGCGTCCCACGCTCCCCTACCGTGGAGACCATGACTCTCCCCACCACCTCCCGTGAGGTGCACCTCGCGGCCCGCCCGCACGGCTGGCCCGACGACTCCACCTTCGACCTCGTCGAGACCGACGTCCCCGAGATCGGCGACGGTCAGCTGCTCGTGGCCAACGACTACGTGTCCGTCGACCCGTACATGCGCGGCCGGATGAGCGACGCGCCCTCCTACACCCCGCCCTTCGAGGTGGGCCAGGTCATGAACGGCGGCGCGGTGGGCACCGTCCTGGCCTCCAAGGACCCGTCCGTGCCCGTCGGCGCGTCCGTCGTCCACGACCTCGGGTGGCGCGAGGTCGCCGTGGTCGACGCCGGCGCTGCCCGCGTCGTCGACACCGACGCCGCCCCCGCCTCGGCCTACCTCGGCGTGCTGGGCATGACGGGCCTCACCGCCTGGGTGGGCCTCACCGAGATCGCGCAGGTCCGCGAGGGCGACGTCGTGTTCGTCTCCGGAGCAGCCGGGGCCGTGGGCTCGGTGGTCGGTCAGCTCGCCAAGATCCGCGGCGCCTCCCGGGTCGTCGGCTCGGCGGGCTCCGCCGACAAGATCGCCTACCTGACGGGCGACCTGGGGTTCGACGCGGCGTTCAACTACAAGGAGGGCCCCGTCGCCGAGCAGCTGGCCGCCGCGGCGCCGGACGGGATCGACGTGTACTTCGACAACGTGGGCGGGGACCACCTCGAGGCGGCCATCGGCGCCTTCCGCCCCCACGCGCGCGCCGCGCTGTGCGGGGCCGTCTCCACCTACAACGTCACCGAGGCCCCGGCCGGGCCCCGCAACATGACCCGCCTGGTGGGCACGCGGGCGCGGCTGCAGGGCTTCATCGTCAGCGACCACGCCGCCTCCATGGCGGACTTCCTCGCCGTGGCCGTCCCCGCGCTGGACGACGGCCGCCTGGTCATGGACGAGACCGTCATGGACGGGATCAGCCACGCGGGGGAGGCGTTCGTGAAGATGCTCCGCGGCGCCAACACCGGGAAGATGGTCGTCCGGCTGACCTGAGAGGGGCTCGACGGGTCGCGTCCCGGGGGATCGTGGAGCAGGATCTCCCGGTGACGACCACCGGCGAGCCAGAGCGCGGCCTCGGCCTGTGGCCCACGAGCATCATCGCGGCCCTCGGCGGGCTGCTCTTCGGCTACGACATCGGCGTGGTCTCCGGGGCCCAGACCTTCTTCGCCGAGGAGTTCGGCCTCTCCGACGCGCAGATCCAGCTCGCGGTGGCCTCGGTGAGCGTCGGGGCGATCATCGGGTCCATCTTCGGCGGCCGCTTCGCCGACCGGTTCGGGCGCCGCGGGGCGCTGCTGTGGCTGGGCGTGCTCTTCGGCGTGGGCGCGGTCGCGACGGCGCTCGCGCCGACCTTCCTGGTCTTCGTCATCATCCGCGTCATCGTCGGGCTGGCGGTCGGCGCCTCCGCGATGATCACGCCGATGTACCTCACCGAGATCGCCCCGCCGCACCTGCGCGGTCGGATCGGCTCCCTCTCGCAGACCGCCATCGCCGTGGGGCTGCTCGTGTCCTACCTCGTGGACTACCTCTTCACCGTCACCGACGACGGCTGGCGCCCCATGTTCGCCGTGGCCGTGGTGCCGGCGATCATCCTCGTCGTCGGCATCCGGAAGCTCCACGAGACGCCGCGCTGGCTCGTGGCGCAGGGGCGCCCCGACGAGGCGAGGGTGGCGCTGCTCGACGTCGGGACCGCCCCCGACGTGGCGGACCGCGAGATCGCCGACATCCGCGGCTCCCTCACCGACGAGCGCGGTGCCCGCCTGCGGGAGTTCCTGAAGCCGGGGCTGCGCGCCTGCCTCGTGGTCGGGGTGGTCCTCGGCGTCGCGCAGCAGCTCACCGGCGCCAACACCGTGCTCTTCTACGCCCCGCGCGTGCTCACCGACGCCGGGTTCGTCAACCAGGACTCCGCGATCCTCGCGACCGCCCTGGTGGGGGCGGCGAACCTCGGGGCGACGCTGCTGGCGCTGGCCCTCGTCGACAAGGTCGGCCGCAAGCCGCTGCTCGTCGTCGGGTTCGCGGGCATGGCGCTGTCCCTGGTCGCCGAGGTGCTGGTCTTCCTCGGCGGCGACCCCGACCCGGTGCTGGCTCTGGTCTTCTTCGTGACCTTCATCGGCTTCTTCGGGGTGAGCATCAGCCCCGTCGGGTGGCTGCTCAGCTCGGAGATCTTCCCCAACCGGCTGCGCGGCCTTGGGTCGTCGGTCTCCTCCAGCCTCAACCAGACCGCGAGCCTGCTGGTGAGCCTGACGTTCCTCTCCCTGGCCAACGCCATCGGGTTCTCGGGGGCCTTCGGGCTCTACGCCGGCCTGGGGCTGGTGTTCCTCGTCTTCACCCTGGTCGCCGTGCCGGAGACGAAGGGCCGGACGCTCGAGGCGATCAGCAGCTACTGGTACGCGAGGCGCACGTGGCCCGAGGACCAGGTGGAGAGCCCCCGCACCTGAGCGTCCCCGGGGCTCTGGTGCCTCCCGGTGCTCGTGCTGCTGGCTGCCGAGCGGGGACTCCGTGTTCCCGACACGCCGCAGGACGCCACACAAAGTCCCCGGTCGGTGCGGGGAGCAGGTGGAGCAGAGGGTGGGACGGTCAGTGGTCCACGGCCTTCTCCGAGCCTGCGCCGGTCAGGGCCCGGACCTCCATCTCGTCGTACATGACGTCGTGGTTGCTCTCCGGCTTCGACGTCATCGTCCCGATCCACCCCAGCAGGAAGGCCAGCGGGATCGAGATGATCCCCGGGTTGGAGAGCGGGAACCACGCGAAGTCGATCGAGGTGTTCGTGATCATGGA
>JBBSRD010000100.1:0-9463 GCA_038243415.1 Actinomycetales bacterium
CGGGCAGGCCGAACGCGTCGCACAGGCGCACGAACCGCGCGGCCTTCTCGGAGGCGTCGATGTCGAGGATCCCGGCCACCTGGGTCGGCTGGTTCGCCACGACCCCCACGCTGACGCCCTCGACGCGGCCGAAGCCCACGATGACGTTGGGCGCGAAGGCCTCGTGCAGGCCCAGGAGCTCCCCGTCATCCAGCACGGCGCTGATGACGGTGCGCATGTCGTAGGGGACGTTGGGGGAGTCGGGCACGAGCGCGTCGAGCGCCAGGTCGGTCTCCGTCAGCTCGTCGGCGTCGTGGGCGACGTCCGGCTCCAGCACGGGCGGCTGCACGAGGTTGTTGCTCGGCAGGTGGGAGAGCACGTCCTTGACGTAGTCCAGGGCGTCGACCTCGCTGGCGGCGGCGTGGTGGACCACCCCCGTGACCTCCGCGTGGGTGCGCGCCCCGCCGAGGTCCTCCATGGTGACGTCCTCGCCGGTGACGGTGCGGATGACGTCGGGGCCGGTGACGAACATGTGGGAGGTCTCCTCGACCATCACCACCACGTCGGTGACGGCGGGGGAGTAGACGGCGCCGCCGGCGCAGGGGCCCATGATCAGTGAGATCTGCGGGACCACCCCGGAGGCGGCGACGTTGCGGCGGAACATCTGCCCGTACGCCCCGAGGGAGTCCACGCCCTCCTGGATGCGCGCGCCGCCGGAGTCGTTGATCCCGACGATGGGGGCGCCGATGGACATCGCCAGGTCCATCACCTTGGCGATCTTCGTGCCGTGCGCCTCCCCGAGGCTCCCCCCGGAGACGGTGAAGTCCTGGGCGTAGACGCACACCGTCCGACCGTCGATGGTGCCGTGGCCGGTGACGACCCCGTCGCCGTCGGGCCCTGGCTCACCGCTCGCCGGCCGGGAGCGCACCAGGGCGCCGGTCTCGACGAAGGAGCCCTCGTCCAGCAGCGCGTCGAGGCGCTCGCGGGCGGTGCCCTTGCCGCGGGCGCGCTGACGCTCGATGGCCTGGGGCGAGCCGCCCTCGCGGCTGGCGGCGAGGCGCTCGCGCAGCACCTGGGCTCGGCCCGCCGTGGAGCGTGGGTCCGGGGCCGGCGCGGTGCTCCCGGGGCCCCGGCCACCATTGAGGGACGCGTTCGCGGCGGTGTCGGTCGGCACGCTGGTCGATCCTAGAGGACCGGCGTGACGGTGGCGGGCGAGCGTCCCACCCGCTCCCTCACCCGGCGAAGGGCAGCGCCGGTGTGCCGCCGACGTCGGCCGCGTGGGCGAAGATCGATCCCGCCGCACCCTTCTCGCCGTCGGGCAGGCCCATCGCCGACGTGGTGATGAACAGCGTCCCCAGGCCCGGCCCGCCGAGCGTGCACGCCGTCACCTGGTCGACGGGGACGTCCACGCGCTCGTCGACCGTGCCAGCGGCGTCGAGGTGCACCACGCAGCCGGCGCCGTTCACCGCGACCCACGCGCCGCCGGCCGCGTCGAGGACCAGGCCGTCGGGCACCCCGTCCAGGCTCTCCGGCAGGCGCGTCAGCACGCGGGCGGCGGTGACGTCGCCGGTCGCGGGGTCGACGGTGAGCTCCTGGACGGTCCGGGTCGGTGAGTCCACGTAGAGCGCGCGCCCGGGGGCGGTGAAGGCGATGCCGTTGCTCACCGAGACCCCCGGCAGGACCACGCGGGCGCGCCCGTCGGGCTCCAAGCACCACAGGTCGCCGCCACCGGCGCGCTCGTCGTAGGCCATGGAGCCGCCGTAGAAGCGGCCCGACGGGTCGCAGCCGCCGTCGTTGAAGCGCACCTCGCCGCGCTCCCACAGCGCGGGGAGCATCGTCGACGCGAGGCGCGTGCCGTCGCCGTCGGCCCCGTCTTCCGAGGGGAACCCCGTCGGCACGGCGTCGAGCAGCGCGAACCGGCGCTCGGCGAGGACCACCCACCCGCCGGCGCTGCGCGGGCGCAGCGCGGCGAGCACGTCGGCCATGTCGTGGCGGGCCAGCGCCCCGGTCGCGGGGTCGAGGCGGACGAGCGCGCCGGCGAGCATGTCGACGCTGAGCAGCTGCGCGCCGGCGACGTCCCACACCGGGCCCTCCCCGTGGTGGGCGACGGGATCGGTGAGCTGCACGGCGGTGGGCATCGCCCCACGCTGCCACGCGGGCGCGCAGGCTTCTCGTCGAGCGTCGTCGACCGTCACCGGGCAGTGCCAGGCTCGGGGCGTGGCTCCCGACTACAGCGACCTCACCCGGCCCTCCCTGCGCGCCGACGCCCTGCGCGGCGCCCTCTGCGCGCCCGACGGGCCGCTGGCCCGGCTCGACGTGCTCGAGGACGTCGGCTCGACGAACGCCTGGCTGCTCGAGCGCGCCGCCGCGGCGCCGGGCGAGCACCCGCACCTCTCCGTGGTCCTCGCCGAGCACCAGAGCGCGGGTCGCGGCCGCCTCGGCCGCACGTGGGACGCCCCGCCGCGCTCGGCGCTGTTCGCCTCGGTGCTGCTGCGCCTGCCCGGCGTGCCGCGCGAGCGGTGGTCGTGGCTGCCCCTGCTGGTCGGCGCCAGCGTCGCGGGCGTGCTGCAGCGCACCGCAGGCGTGGAGGCCTCGGTGAAGTGGCCCAACGACGTGCTCGTCGACCCCTCTGGCGCGCAGCCGGCGCCCGGCAAGGTGGCGGGCGTGCTGAGCGAGGTGGCGCCCGACGCCGGCGCCGTGGTGGTCGGCATCGGCCTCAACGTCTCGCTCACGCAGGCCGAGCTGCCCGTGCCGGCGGCGACGTCCCTGGCGCTGGCGGGCTCGGCGACCACCGACCGTGACGTCCTCGCCCGCGCGGTGCTGCGCACGCTCGCCGAGGACGTCACCCGCTGGGTCGAGGCCGGCGGCGACGCCGGGGCCAGCGGGCTGGCGACCCGGGTGCGCGAGGCGTGCTCGACGATCGGCACCCGCGTGCGCGTCGAGCTGCCGGGAGGGACGACGCTGCGCGGGACGGCGGAGGGCATCGACGGCGACGGGCGGCTGCTGGTGCGCCGCGACGACGGCGGGGCAGAGGGGGGTGGTCCCGGTGCGTCGGGCGTGGTCGCCGTCGGCGCGGGGGACGTCGTCCACCTGCGGTAGTCAGGCCTCGGCGGAGAGCGCCGTCGTCGTGGTGCCGGTGGCGCGGCGGCGGGCGGCGGCGCCGCGACGGGCCCGCTTGTCCTCGTACATGGCGAGGTCCGCCCGCCGCAGCAGGTCCTCCACGGCGCCCACCGCGCTCACGTCGGCGCAGACCATCCCGACGCTGACCGACCAGGGCATGTCGAGCACCCCGGCGCTCCCGCGCAGCCGCAGCCGCGCGCGCTCGGCGACGAGGCCGGCCTCTGCGGGCGCGACGTCGGCGAGCACCAGCGCGAACTCGTCGCCGCCGAGGCGTGCCACGACGTCGCCCTCGCGGACCAGCTCGCGCAGCCGTTCGGCGACCTCGACGAGCACGGCGTCGCCGGTGGAGTGACCGAGCTCGTCGTTGATGCCCTTGAAGCCGTCGACGTCGAAGCACAGCACCACGATGCTGCGCCCGTCGGCCGGCCCGTCGCCGGCGGCGCTGTCGAGATCCAGCATCTGCTCCAGCCCCTCGGCCAGCCCCTGACGATTGGCGAGCCGGGTCAGGGGGTCCGTCATCTCTGCTGTTGCCAGGGCGCTGGCCAGCACCTGCAGCTGGCGGCGGCCCCGGTACGCGTGACGCTGGAGCAGGTGGGCCACGGTGATGGCGAAGGCCACCGAGACCACCGCCATCTGCGGGTGCAGCTCGCCGAACCGGGGGACGACGACGACGGCCGTGGCCGCCGCGGCGACGACGTCGCAGACGAGCAGCCAGCGCACCTGCGGCACCAGCGCCCCGGCTGCCACCAGCGTCAGGGTCAGGTAGACGGCGTACATCGGGTCTGATCCGACGACCAGGTGCGCCCCGACGACCACCGTCACGAGGGCCCACACCAGGCCCAGCCGCGTCATCAGCGTCGGGCCGGTGCACGGACGGCGCAGGTGGTGGACCCACAGGAGCACCAGGATGCTCGCGCCCACCAGCGGGACGACCGGCATCAGGGTGATGTCGGGGATCATCACCACGTCGGCGACGGCGGCGCTCACGTGCACCGCGGTCAACCCGATCATGGTCGTCGGGTACCCCGGACCCAGGGTCACGGTGGCGACGTCGGCCCACCCTCGGCCTGCAGCAGCCGCCGCCGTCGCGACGTCGGCGACGTCGGCGACGTCGTCGTTCCGTCGGCGCGACGCACGACGCGGCAGAGGGTCCATGACGTTCCATCGGGAGTCCCGAGACCGCCCTGAGCGCGCGGACGGGTGATCTTGTCCGCGCTCGGCTCAGCCGCGGCGGGGTGCCACCGGCAGCGGGGCGGACGGGTCGAGCGCCAGCCCCGCCGCCGGCCGGTCCTCGCGGAAGACCCACGTCCGGTAGGCGAAGAACCGGAACGCCGTACCCACGGCGATGCCGACGACGTTGGACACGTTGTCGGCCAGCGGCGAGGTGAGCCCCAGCAGGTAGTGGCTGAAGGCCAGCAGGGCCAGGGAGATGGCCAGGGCGACCCCGTTGAGCCCGATGAAGAGCCCCAGCTCCGGCAGCAGGCGGCGGCTGCGGGCGCCGCGGCGGTGGCGGTAGGTCCACAGGCGGTTCCCCAGCCAGGAGAACAGCGTGGCGACCACCACGGCGACCACCTTGGACCTCAGCGGGCTCCCGGCGCCGACGGTGGCGATGAGCAGGTTGAAGGTCCCGACGTCCACGACGAACGCCAGAGCCCCGACCACGCCGAACCTCCCCAGCTCACGGGACAGGCGCCGCCAGGTGGCGCCCAGGTGCTCTCGCACGGTTCCCGAGGAGCTCACGGTTTCACTGTAGGTCGGGGCGGCGCCGCGGATGCTGGGGATCGGTAGCCTCGCGGCCGTGAACGGGTCCCCGAGCGGTCAGCGTCCTGCGCCCGAGGCGCCAGCCTCCTCCAGCGACGGAGGCGCCCCGCTGCTCGCCGTGGTGGGGGGCGGACAGCTCGCGCGGATGATGGCGGGGCCCGCCGCCGAGCTCGGCATCAGGCTCCGGGTGCTGACCGAGCGCGCCGACGACCCCGCTCCGCAGGTGCTGCCCGACGCCCTGGTCGGCGGCCCGGACGACGCAGCGGCGCTCGCGGCGGTGGCTCTCGGGGCGGACGCGCTGACCTTCGACCACGAGCACGTCCCCGGCGAGCGCCTCCGCGAGCTGGAGGGCGCGGGCGTCGCGGTCCGGCCCGGCTCCGGCGCGCTGCTCCACGCCCAGGACAAGCTGGTGCTGCGAGAGCGCCTGGGGTCGATGGGCGTCGCCGGGCCGCGGTGGTCTGCCGTGAGCACCCCCGCGGAGCTGACGGTCTTCGGCGAGCAGGTGGGCTGGCCCGTGGTCCTCAAGACCCCGCGCGGCGGGTACGACGGCCACGGCGTGCGGGTCGTCGCCGCCGAGGACGCCGAGGCCACCTCCGACTGGTTCGAGCGCGCCGCCTCAGCCGGTGACGGCCGGCTGCTCGCCGAGGAGCGGGTCCGCTTCGAGCGCGAGCTCGCCGTGGTGGTCGCGCGGAGCCCCTCGGGGCAGGCATCGGCCTGGCCGGTGGTCCAGACCGTGCAGGTCGACGGCATCTGCCACGAGGTGGTCGCGCCCGCTCCCGGGCTCGACGACGAGGTGGCCGCGAGCGCCACCGCCACCGCGCTGCGCCTGGCCCACGAGCTCGGGGTGGTCGGCGTCATGGCGATGGAGTGCTTCGAGGTGGCGGGAGCTCCCACCGTGCTCGTCAACGAGCTGGCGATGCGGCCCCACAACAGCGGCCACTGGAGCATGGACGGGGCGGTGACGGGGCAGTTCGAGCAGCACCTGCGCGCGGTCCTGGACCTCCCGCTCGGCGACGTGGGCCCGGTCGCGCCGTGGACGGTCATGGTCAACGTGCTCGGGCCCCAGCGCGCCGAGCACGCCGACCTCCACCGCGCCCTGCTGCACGTGATGGCCCACGACCCGGGCGTCAAGGTGCACCTGTACGGCAAGACGTGGCGCCCCGGACGCAAGATGGGGCACGTGAACGTCAGCGGCACGGACCTCGAGGACGTGCGGGCCCGTGCCCGCCACGCCGGCGACTTCATGACGGGGCTCATCGATGAGTGACCAGGGCACCGCCTCGGGCCGGGCGGGCCTGCTCAGCGGGGGACCCCGGGTCGGGGTGGTCATGGGCGCGGACTCGGACTGGCCGGTCATGGCGGCCGCCGCCGCCGCGCTCGAGGAGTTCGGCGTGCTGCACGAGGTCGACGTCGTCTCGGCGCACCGGATGCCGGAGGACATGGTCGCCTACGGGCGCAGCGCCGCCTCCCGCGGGCTGAGGGTGGTCATCGCCGGCGCCGGGGGAGCGGCCCACCTGCCGGGGATGCTGGCCGCGCTGACCCCGCTGCCGGTGATCGGGGTGCCCGTGCCGCTGAAGCACCTGGACGGCATGGACTCGCTGCTGTCCATCGTCCAGATGCCGGCGGGCGTGCCGGTGGCCACCGTCTCCATCGCGGGTGCGCGCAACGCCGGGCTGCTCGCGGTGCGCACCCTCGCCGCGGGCGAGGGCGCCGAGGCAGAGCGGCTGCGGTCGGCCATGACCGACTTCCAGGCGGGGCTGCGCGAGATCGCCCGGGGCAGGGGTGACGCGCTGCGGGCCTCCCGGGAGGGCTGACCTCCCGCATCCCCACGGGGGCGCGCGCGGTGGGGAGCCCCCGGTCGGGCGGGGGCGGGTGCCAGCCGTCCGGAGCAGGTGGGTCAGCCCAGGTCCGGCTGGGACGCCGCGACCTCCTCGACGGTGTCGATGTCGTTGGTGCGGATCGCGTCGAAGACGCGCTGCGCGGCGGCGTCGTCCCAGTCCACGACCAGGCCCGCGCCGGTGCTCCGGCTCGCGCTGGCGACGGGCACCGTGAGGCTGATCGCAGAGCCCGAGGCCACGGAGCGGAAGGCGTTGGCGAAGCGGGCCAGGGCCACGGGGCCGGTTCCGTCGTCGACGGAGAGCGCGCCGCCGCCCGCGTGGGCCACGCGGAACCCGGTGACGGGGTTGAGCAGCGTGGAGGGGCTCGTGGCCCGGCCGGCGATGGCGGCGATGAGCTCGCGCTGGCGCGTGGCACGCCCGAGGTCGCCCCCGACCGCCGAGTCACGGCTGCGGGCGTAGCCCAGCGCCGTCGCCCCGTCCATCTCCTGGCACCCGGCGGGGATGTCCAGGCCCGCCTTGGGGTCCTCGATGGCGTTCTCCGGGCACATCGTCACCCCGCCGACAGCGTCGACCATGCCCGCGAAGCCCGCGAGGCCGGTCTCGGCGTAGCCGTCCACGTGGAGGCCCGTGGCCCCCTCGACGGTCTGCGTCAGCAGGTCGGGGCCGCCGATGGCGAAGGCCGCGTTGATCTTCTGCGACCCCTGGCCGGGGATGTCGACGTAGCTGTCGCGCGGGAGGGACAGCAGCACGCTGCGACCGCCGAGCGGCGGCGTGTGCAGCAGCATGATCGTGTCGGTGCGCCCGCCGCTGAACTCCTCGGCCGGCCCCGTCGACAGCTCCACCTGCTGGTCCGCCGACAGCCCGTCGCGCGAGTCCGAGCCGACCAGCAGCACGGTGTTCCCCGGGGTGTTCGCCGCGCTACTGGGCGGCAGCGGCCCCACGCGGTTCAGCGAGGTGTATCCGACCACCCCGAGCGCCACCGGGTAGGCGATGGCCAGCAGCACGACGAGGGCGACGAGGCCGCGCCACCGTGGGCGGCGCCGGCGCGCGGGCCGGGACGAGGGGTGGGGCTGGCGGCCGGGAGCGGCTCCGGGCCCTCGCGAGGAGCCGCCGGCACCACCCGCGCGGCCGCCGCGGGAGGGCTGGCGCGGGGCGTAGGGGTCCTGGCCGGAAGGGTCCCGGGACGTCCGCGAGCGGGAGCGCTCAGGCGGCCCAGCCTCCGGCCCGGGACGGCGCCGGCCCGAGGAGCGGTCCGGCGGTGGAGCGGCGCGGCGCAGGCGCGGTGAGGAGCGGTACGTCGTCGCAGGTCCCCAGCGCGGGTGGTCAGCCACCGGCACACGGTAAGGCGTGAGGGCCCCGGCGCGCTGCACGCCGTCTGGTGGACGCTCGCGGGCACGCGCCTGCGTCCGAGGAACGCCCCCCGCGGGTATCACTCAGCGCTACCGTCCATCCGTGTCTGTCATCAGCTCGGGAGCCCCGGCGGAGAAGAGCGCGCCCGGTCCCGAACGCCGCCGCCGCGCCGCCGGAGCAGTGCGCTTCCTCGCGCTGGCCCTCGGGGGTCTTCTGGCCCTCCAGGGCGTCTTCTTCCTCGGCCTCGTCGCCGCGCAGGCCGTGCCCAACACCCCGATCATCGCGTCGCTGGCCACCGCGGTGGGCGACGGCACCTACGGACCGGCCTACGGTCCCGACGGCGTCGGCGGCTCGGCGGACCGCTTCACCGAGTGCGTCGTCGTCGGCTACGGGGTCTCGTCCCCGCAGGACCCCCGCAGCGTCCTGGTCCGCGCTGCCGGCGGACCCCGGTTGGAGTCCTGCGAGCTCGGGGCCCAGCAGATCAGCGAGCTCGCCGCCGGTGAGCGCGTGGACCCCCCGGCCACCTACTTCCGCTACTGGAACGGCTACTCCGTGCTGACCCGGCCCGTGCTGGCGATCGTCGGCCTCGAGGGGCTGCGCCTCGTCGTCGCCGGGCTGCTGCTCGGCGCAGGCCTGGCCGCCTTCCTCGCCGTGCGCCGCGGCGCCGGGACGGCGGCAGCGCTCGCGGTGGTGGTGCCGCTCGCGGTGGCCTCGAACGCCATCACGACGCCGTCCACCGCGTCCAGCCACGGCATCGCGCTCGCGGCGATCCTCGCGGGGGTCGCGCTGACCGCCACGGCGGCGCGGCGGGGCTGGCGCGGCGCGGTGGTCGGCGCCGCGGGGGCCGGCGCCCTGCTCAACTACACGGACCTGCTGACCACCCCGGCGATGTCGTGGGCGCTCTGCGCCGCCGTGGCCGGGGCGGTCGTCGCCGCCAGGGGCGTCCACGCCGCCCGGGTGGCTGCGGTCACGGCGGCTGCCGGAGCGGCCTGGGCCGTGGCCTACGGGGTCACCTGGGTCTCCCGCTGGTGCAACGCCGCGCTCGCCCGCGGGCCGGAGGTCTTCACGCAGGTCCGCGAGGTGGGCGCGTTCCGCCTCGAGGGGGAGAACCCCCTGGTGATCGCGACGTTCGGGGCGGCCAGCCGAGCGAACCTCCGGGAGTGGCTGTGGAACATCCCCACCGCCTGGTGGCTGCTCCTCGTCGTGGCGCTCGTCGCGCTCGGGGGCATCGGCGTCGGCGTCCTGCGGCGCGGCCCCGGTGCGCTCGCGCTCTTCGCGGCGGTCGCGGCGCCCGCCGCGGTGGTGCCGGTCTGGTACGAGGTGATGAGCAACCACAGCCAGATCCACGCCTTCTTCACCTACGCGTCGCTGCCTGCCGCGGCCGGCGTGGTGGCGCTGGCTGGCATCGCGGCGAC
>JBBSRD010000101.1:0-9340 GCA_038243415.1 Actinomycetales bacterium
CTGGGGCGCGCGGGGCCCCGCGGGCGGCCGCCCGCGCCCCCCGGGCCGGGGTCGGCGAGGTCGCTGCGAGTGACGACGAGCAGGCCGTGGCGCACCCCGAGGGCGTCGAGGGCGTCGAGGTGCTCGCTGGACTGGGGCATCCAGCCGCCGTCCGCGGCGACGACGAGCAGGACGGCCGGTACAGGGCCGACGCCGGCGAGCATCGTGGTGACGAAGCGCTCGTGCCCGGGAACGTCGACGAGGGCCACCTCGCCGGCCTCCCCCAGGTCCGTCCACGCGTAGCCGAGGTCGATGGTCAGGCCGCGCCGGCGCTCCTCCTCGTAGCGGTCGGGCTCCATGGCGGTCAACGCCCGCACCAGGGTGGACTTGCCGTGGTCGACGTGGCCGGCGGTCGCGAGGACGTGCACGGGTCAGGCCCGACCGGTGAGGGAGCGCGCGCAGGCGGTCAGCGCCGCGAGCAGGTCCGCGTCGGCGGCCGGGGGCACCGACCGGAGGTCGACGATCGTGGCCCCGTCCTCCACCCGGGCCACCACCGGCGGGGCGCCGGCGCGCAGGGCCTCGGCGAAGGCGACCGGCAGGGACAGGCCCGCGCTGGGCAGGGGGACGCCCGGCGCACCGCCACCGCCGACGGCCGCGGTCGTCCCCACGACGCTCACGTCCGCGGGGTCGACCGCACCGCTGCCCAGCAGCGCCTGCTCGAGGCGCCGCACCCGCTCGGCCACCGCGGCGACAGGCGTCTCCAGCGCGGCGAGCACCGGCGGCGCCGGGCCCAGGAGGGTGGCCTCCAGCGCGGCGAGCATGAGCTTGTCGACGCGCAGCGCCCGGGCGAGGGGGTGGCGCCGGGCCCGTTCGACGACGTCAGCGCGCCCCAGCACCAGCCCGCCCTGGGGGCCTCCGAGCAGCTTGTCGGCGCTGGCCGTCACGAGGTCCGCCCCCGCCCTCAGCGCGGTGGCCGCGTCCGGCTCCTCGGGGAGCAGCGGGTGGGGGGCGAGCAGGCCCGAGCCGATGTCCACGACGAGCGCCGCGCCGCGCTCGCGGCACAGCGCCGCGAGGTCCCCGGTGGCCGGCGCGGACGTGAACCCGGTGATGCGGAAGTTCGAGGGGTGGACCTTCAGCACGACGCACGGCTGGTCGCCGACGCCGTCGAGGGCCTCGGCGTAGTCCCGCAGGTGCGTCCGGTTGGTGGTGCCCACCTCGAGCAGGGACGCGCCGGTGGAGGTGATGAGCTCCTGGAGGCGGAAGCCGTCGCCGATCTCCACCATCTCCCCCCGGGAGATCACGACGGTGCCGCAGGCGGCCAGCGCGGTGACAGCGAGCACCAGCGCCCCCGCGCCGTTGCCGACCACGTGGACGCCCCCTGCGTCGGGCACGGCGGCGGCCAGCGCAGCCATCGCGCCGCGTCCGCGCCGCGCGCGCGCGCCGGTCGCGAGGTCCATCTCCACGTCGGTGGTGCCCGCGGCGTCGGTGATCGCCGCCACGGCTGCCGCCGAGAGCGGCGCCCGGCCGAGGTTCGTGTGGAGCAGCACGCCGGTCGCGTTGATGACCGGCCTCAGGCTGGACACCGTGGTGGGCAGGTCGGCGAGCACGGCGTCCAACAGGTCACCGGGGTCGAGGGATCCCTCGCGCACCCGCTGCTGGGCCGCGACGACGGCGGCCTTGACCCGGACACGTCCCAGCCCGGCGGTCGCCGGGATCAGTGCCGGCTCGGCGAGGACGGCGTCGGTGCGGGGAACCGCCCGGCGACGGTCGGTCGGGGCGCTCACCGCCCCACCGTAAACGGGGGCGCTGGCGCTCGCAGCGGCGGAGGCGGACGGGAATCGAACCCGCCAGACCGAGATGCTCGGTCTCGTCGGTGTTGAAGACCGCGGGGACCACCAGGAACCCTGACGCCTCCTCGCCCGGCCACGGGGGCCGCACGCCCCAGGAGGCTAGCCGTGGCAGCCCGACCTAGCCTGGTGGGGTGAGCTTCGCCGAACCTGTCCGCCTGACCGGCTACGCCCACGGCGGGGGGTGCGCCTGCAAGATCCCGCCCGGCGAGCTCGAGGCGGTCCTCGCCTCGCTGGGCAGCGTGACGACCGTGCCCGCGGTGGCCGGCGCGGAGCTCGTCGTCGGGCTCGACGGCGGGGACGACGCCGCCGCCGTGCGGATCGACGGCGACCGCGCCGTCATCGCCACCACCGACTTCTTCACCCCCGTCGTCGACGACGCCTACGACTGGGGCCGGATCGCCGCCGCCAACGCGCTCTCGGACGTGTACGCGATGGGCGGGGACCCGCTCGTCGCGCTGAACCTGCTGTGCTGGCCGCGCGAGAGCCTGCCGATGGAGCTGGCCGGGGAGGTGCTGCGCGGCGGGCTCGACGTCGCCACCTCCGCGGGGTGCTTCGTCGCTGGTGGGCACAGCATCGACGACCCGGAGCCGAAGTACGGCATGGCCGTGACGGGCGTGGCGCAGGTCAGCGAGCTGCTGCGCAACGACGCGGGGCGCCCGGGCATCCCCCTGTCGCTGACGAAGCCGCTGGGCGTCGGGGTGCTCAACTCCCGGCACAAGGCCACCGGGGAGGTCTTCGAGCAGGCGGTGGCGTCGATGACGGCGCTCAACCGCGACGCCTCGCGGGCGGCCCGCGCCGCGGGGCTGCGGTGCGCCACGGACGTCACCGGGTTCGGGCTGCTGGGCCACCTTTACAAGATGGCCCGCGCCTCCGGGGTGGCTGCGGTCGTCGAGTCCTCCGCGGTCCCCTACCTCGACGGCGCCCGCGAGGCGCTGCGCGACGGGTACGTCTCCGGCGGCACCCGGCGCAACCTCGACTGGGTGAGATCGCACCTCAGGAGCGACGCCAGCGAGGACGAGCTGCTCCTGCTCGCCGACGCGCAGACCTCCGGCGGCCTGCTCGTCGCCGGTGAGGTGCCGGGCGCGCCGATCGTCGGCGAGCTGGTGGACGCCGGCCACCCGTCGGTGGGCGACGCGGTGGTCGTGGTGCGGTGAGGGTCGAGCGGGGACCGGGTGCGGCTCCCGACCGTCGAGCGGGGGTGTGGTGCGACTTCCCGCGGCGTGTCGCGCGCACCAGGTACCCGCTCGACGGGGCCGGAGTCGGGGTGCTTCAGTGCTGCGGCGGCTGGTTCCCGTTGCTCGCCGCCGCCTGCGCGGCCTTGCGGGCCTCGAGGCGCTCGCGCTGAGGGACCACGGTGTACTTCGGGTCCTTCGCCGAGGCCATCCCGCCCTCGTAGATGCCGAACCGGGTGAGCGCGGCGCCGGCGGTGAGCGCCAGGCCCGAGAGGACCTGGACCGTCCTGCCCCAGCGACCGAGCCGCGGGGCGAGGAGCGCACCGATGCTCCCGGACACCAGCGCCACCCGGGAACCCTTGAGCAGCGCGCCGGAGCGCCCCTGGTGGTAGACCTCGGCGACCATCCCGACGCGGCGCTCCATGCGCTCCATGAGCGCCAGCTCAGCGCCGGCGCCGAGCACGCCCATCCGGCGCGCCGGGCCCGCCTCGAAGACGGGCGCCGCGACCATGCCCGCCCCGCCCGCGCTCGCCATGCCGCTGGCAGCAAAGACGAACGGTAGCTCGGGGTAGACCTCGTGCCACGCCGGCACCGCGGTGTCGGCGATGAGCACGGCCGTGTAGGTGGTGAGCGCCGGCCCGAAGAACGCCGAGCCGGCTCCCGCGACGCTGCCGACTCCGGGCAGCACCTTCTCCACGACCTTCGCGACCTTCTTCCCCGCCACCTTCTTCACCACGGGGAGCACCACCCCGGGCAGCTCCGTGGCCATCGCGACCCCGGCCAGCGTGGCGAACGGGGCGAGGATCCACGAGCCGACGTTCATCGGGGAGGTCCACTTGAAGACCCGCAACATGTTGATGAACCGCGTGGGGACGCCGAGATCGTGCACGAGGGCGACGGTGCTGACGACGGCGGCGCCGCCCGCCACGAAGCGCGATCCCTTGCGCAGCGTCGGACGGCCGGTGGCGTCAGCGAGGGCCCCCACCACGGACGACGAGCCGGCGAGCCCGCCCAGGTAGAGGTAGCCGGCGATATCCATGATCTGCCACACCGGCGCCTTGATGATGGGCCGGCCGTAGTACGACTCGAACTCGGCGTCCGGCACCATGAGGCTCTCGCTGCCACGACGGCGCTTGCGTCCCCCGCGACCCTGTCCGTCCGCCCGCACGTCCTTGCGCCCGGGGCCGGCCCCGCCGCTGCGCTCGAGCATCGACGATCCGGTCATGTCCTCGCGGCGGTCCAGCGGGTCGCGCTTGCCGCCTCCCTGGGGCATCAGGGCCTCCGGCCGATGAAGGTCATCGCGGCCGCACCGGCCAGGGCCAGGGCCGCAGCGCCGGCGTGGCGCCACATCGACGGCAGGTCACGGGTGGTCACCACCGGGTCCGGCGGGAGCCCGTACACCTCGGGGTCGTCGAGGAGCAGGAAGAACGCCTGGTCACCGCCCACCCCGTCGCTCGGATCGTGCCCGTAGAGCTGGGCGTTCGGCTCGCCGCGCCCCTTCAGCTCCGCGAGGCGTGCGTCGGCCCGCTCGCGCAGCTCGTCGAGCACGCCGAACTGGATGGAGTCGGTGGGGCACGCCTTGGCGCACGCCGGCTCCTGCGGCTCGTCCGCGTCACTGATGCGGTCGTAGCACAGCGTGCACTTGTGCGCCTTGCCGTCGGACTCGCGCTTGCCGATCACGCCGTAGGGGCACGCGGGCACGCAGTAGCCGCAGCCGTTGCAGACGTCGTCCTGGACGATCACGGTGCCGAACTCGGTGCGCACCAGCGCCCCGGTCGGGCACACGTCCAGGCAGGCGGCGTGGGTGCAGTGCTTGCACACGTCCGAGGACATCAGCCACCGCACCCCCTGCCCGGAGCCCGAGGGGCCCTGCGCGGAGACGCCGTCAGGGGGCATCGTCTCGATCGGGCGCAGCGACGGCATCCCCAGGGACACGGGGGGCTTCACCGGCACGACCTGCTCGATGAAGGCCACGTGGCGCCACGTGGAGGCGCCCAGGTCGCTGGTGTTGTCGTAGGACTCCCCCGTCAGCGTCATGGGGCCGTCCGGTGGGACGTCGTTCCACTCCTTGCACGCCACCTCGCACGCCTTGCAGCCGATGCAGAGCGAGGTGTCGGTGAAGAAGCCCATCCGCGGCGGGTGGTCGTGGGCATAGCCCGACGCCGACGCGGGGTCGTACGGCTCGGCGCGCGGGGCGGCGCCGACCTCGGGTGCTGTGGTCATCCGATGCCTCCTTGGCGGGCGGGGACGTCGTCGTCGACCGGCAGGCCGGCGCGACGGCGGTACTCGGCGACGTAACGGGGCAGGTCGGGGCCGCGGGGGCGACGGCCGGGCTGGACGTCGCACGTCCCGACCTTGTCCTGGATGTGGACGTTGGGGTCGAGCACGATCTCGACGAGCTCGTTGGCGGCGTCACCCTTCGTGATGCCGTTCGGCCCCCAGTGCCAGGGGATGCCGATCTGGTGGATCACCTGGTCGCCCATGCGCAGCGGGCGCATGCGTGGGGTGACGAGCACCTTCGCCTCGATCGCGGAGCGCCCGCTCACCACGGTCGCCCACCCGAGGTGCTCGAGGCCGCGCATCCGGGCGAGCTCGCCGGAGACCTCGATGAACATCTCCGGCTGGAGCTCGGAGAGGTAGGGCAGCGTGCGGCTCATCGCCCCCGCGGTGTGGTGCTCGGTGAGCCGGTAGGTGGTGAACACGAACGGGTACACCTCGCTCTGCGCCGGGTTCCCGCGGTTGCCCGCGATCGGGAAGGGCCGGCGCGCCGGGCTGTAGGTGTGCTCCGGGTACAGCGCGTTCGCCACCGGGGACTCCGCCGGCTCGTAGTGGGCGGGCAGCGGGCCGTCGGTCAGCCCCGACGGCGAGAACAGCCACGCCTTGCCGTCGGCCTGCATGATGAACGGGTCCTGGCCCGAGAGGGCGTCCGGGCCCTTCGCCCCGTCCGGCGGCACGTAGCTCGGCGGCTTGGTCGCCTCGAAGTCCGGGACGTCGGCGCCGGTCCACCTCTTCGCGGCCTCGTCCCACCACACGTACTTCTTGCGCTCGCTCCACGGCTTGCCGTCCGGGTCGGCCGAGGCACGGTTGTAGAGGATGCGGCGGTTCGCCGGCCAGGCCCAGCCCCACTCGGGCGCCACCCAGGTCTGCTCGGACCCGGGCTTGCGACGGGCGGACTGGTTGACCTCGTCGGCGTAGACGCCGCAGTAGATCCAGCACCCGCACGCCGTCGACCCGTCGCCCTTCAGCTCGGTGTAGCTCGACAGCGCGCCGCCGTTGGCGTCCGTGCCGTTGATCTCCCGCAGCACGGCGTCGGCGCTCGGGTCGTCGTGGGCGCCCTCGACGGGGTAGTCCCAGGTGAGCTCCTGCAGCGGCAGGTCGCGCGGGTCGTCGGAGCCTGCCAGCCGCTCACGGAGGAGGTTGCCCAGGTGGTAGTAGAACCACAGCTCGCTGCGGGCGTCGGCCGGCGGCTCGACGGCCTTGTGGTGCCACTGCAGCATCCGCTGGGTCTGCGTGAACGTGCCGTCCTTCTCGACGTGGTTCGCGGCGGGCAGGAAGAAGACCTCGGTGTCGATGTCCTCCGTCTTCATCTCGCCCGTCTCGATCTCCGGGCCGTCCTTCCAGAACGTCGCCGACTCGATCATCTGCATGTCGCGGACGACCAACCACTCCAGGTTGGCCATGCCGATGCGCTGGAGGCGGGCGTTCGCGGACCCCACGGCGGGGTTCTGGCCGAGGATGAAGTAGCCCTTGGCCCCGTTCTCGTTCTGCTCGATCATGTCCATGACCGTGCGGTACGTGCCGTGGTCCCCGCTGATGCGCGGCAGGTGGTCGAAGCGGTAGTCGTTCTCCGCCGTCGCCGCGTCGCCCCACCACGACTTGAGCATGCTCGTGATGTAGGTCGGCATGTTGCCCCAGAAGCCGGTGCGGCCGGCGTCGGCGCGCACGTAGTCGTCCAGGGACTGGTGCTGGTGCGCGTGCGGCATCGGCAGGTAGCCCGGCAGGAGGTTGAAGAGGGTCGGGATGTCCGTCGAGCCCTGGATGGAGGCGTGCCCGCGCAGCGCGAGGATGCCGCCGCCCGGGCGCCCGATGTTGCCCAGCAGCGTCTGGAGGATCGCCGCGGTGCGGATGTACTGCACCCCGACGGTGTGGTGGGTCCAGCCCACCGCGTACGCGAACGCGGACGTGCGCTCGCGGCCGCTGTTCTCGATGAGCGCGTCGGCCACCTCGAGCAGCTGCTCCTTCGGTGTGCCGGTGACCTCCTCGACCATCTCGGGGGTGTAGCGCGAGAAGTGGCGCTTGAGCACCTGGTAGACGGAGCGCGGGTGCTGGAGGGTGTCGTCACGGACCGGCTTGCCGGGCAGGGACGCCCCGCCGCTGCCGAAGGACTGACCCTTGGCGGACTCCTGGTCCTCAGCACCGCCCTCGGCGAAGTTCTCGCGCCGCTGGGGGTCGAAGCTCTCGCGGGCCCCGCCGGCCGGGGCCATCTCGGCGCCCTCGAACTGCCACGACACCGGGTCGTAGGTACCGGTCTCGGCGTCGTACCCGGAGAAGACCCCGGCGAGGTCCTCGGTGTCCTCGAAGTCCTCGGTGAGGATCGCCGCGGCGTTGGTGTAGGCCACGACGTACTCGCGGAAGTCGGCCTCCCGCTCGAGCACCTGGTGGATCAGCCCGCCGAGGAAGGCGATGTCGGTGCCGGCGCGGAGCGGCACGTGGACGTCGGCAACGGCCGAGGTCCGCGTGAACCGGGGGTCCACGTGGATGATCTTCGCGCCGCGTGCCTTCGCCTCCATGACCCACTGGAAGCCCACCGGGTGGGCCTCGGCCATGTTGGAGCCCTGGATGACGATGCAGTCAGCGTTCGCGAGGTCCTGCTGGAAGCCGGTGGCGCCGCCGCGGCCGAACGAGGTCCCCAGACCGGGGACGGTGGAGGAGTGTCATATGCGGGCCTGGTTCTCGACCTGGATTGCGCCCAGGGCGGTGTAGAGCTTCTTCATGAGGTAGTTCTCCTCGTTGTCCAGCGTCGCCCCCCCCAGGCTGGCGATCCCCTGGGTGCGGCGCAGCGGACGTCCCTGCTCGTCGGAGTCCTGCCAGCCCTTGCGACGGGCGTCGAGCACCCGGTCGGCGATCATGGACATCGCGGTGTCGAGCTCGAGGTCCTCCCAGTCGGCGCCGCCCGGGCGCCGGTAGCGCACCGTGGTGACGCGGCTCGGGGAGGTGACCAGCTGCTTGCTCGCGCTGCCCTTGGGGCACAGGCGGCCGCGGCTGACCGGGCTGTTCGGGTCGCCCTCGATCTGGGTGACCTTCTCGTCGGTGACGTAGACCTTCTGGCCGCAGCCCACCGCGCAGTAGGGGCACACGGAGTCGACGACGCGGTCGGCGGTCCTGTTGTGCGAGCGCAGGTCGTCGGTGACCTGCGAGCGCACGGCGGCCCCGTGGCCGGTCCCGTCGCGGCCGGTGAGCTGGCGCACCAGCGGCCACAGACCGGTGACGCGCTTGGCAGCGCTGAACACACCGCCCCCTCGGGCGTGCGCGTCGTGCTCGTCGATCGTGACCACGGTGTCCTCCTGGGTGCTCCGCCGGCGTCGTCGTACGCGGTGGTGGGTTCAGTGAAAGGTACCCGTGGGCCGGCCGCAAGACGGGGTCCACCCTCCCTCGCGTCTCAGGCGGGCGCGACGCCCCGCGCCCGGTGGGCCTCGACCGCGTCGCGCAGCGCCGCCATCACGTAGCCGGGCACCTCCATGCCGCGGTCGTGGGCCCACAGGAGGTTCGCCTCGACGCGGGAGATGTCACGGCCGTAGCGCTCCAGGTCCGCACCGGCTCCCGTGGCGACGATCATCGCGCCCGCGTCCGCTGTCTGCGAGGGGTTGTTGGCCCCGACGAGGCCGAAGGAGCGCGAGCGCAGGAAGCGGGACAGGCGCAGCTGCCACGGCGCCAGCTCCCCGCCGGCGACCATCGCCCGCGCCGACATCGAGTAGAAAGCGAAGTGCCCCGGCTCCTGGCGCTTGATCGGGGCGATGATCGTGCGCGCGATCGCGTGCTCGCCCATCTCTGTCAGCCCGTCGCCGAGGACGTTGTAGGCCATCACGGCGCTGCGCTCGGTGGCGGCGCCGGTGAGGTAGTACATGAGCCGCACGACGTCCTGGACCGGCGGCAGGTGGGCGAGGACGCCGAGCACCTTGACGCGCCCGCTGACGCCCTCGACGTCGGGCTCGGCGGGCGGGAGGCCGAGGTCGGTCTGCAGCTGGTCGAGGATCAGGCCGTGCTGGACCTCCTGGGGGCCCCAGACGTCCTGGTAGAAGTGGCGGTCCACCTCGGAGACCCCGGGCAGGAGCATGAGGA
>JBBSRD010000102.1:0-9329 GCA_038243415.1 Actinomycetales bacterium
CGAGGACCTCGACGGCGCCGGTGGTGAGGACCGGTGAGCCGGTGCGGGAGAGCCGGGACGGGGCGCCGGGCCGGAGCGCGGCCAGGGCGTCGCGCCGGGCGTCGGCGGTGTCCAGCAGGGGCTCGGCCCCGGAGGCCGCGAGACCCACCGGGTCCGGGCCGCCGTACGGCAGGACGGAGACGTCGTGCCCTCGAGCGGCCGCCGAGAGGTCCTCGCGCCAGCGCGTCGCCGGCTCCGAGGACCCCGGCGCCGAGACCTGCTCCCCCGGCTCCTCCTGTTCGTCGGAGGGCGGGGGCGCCGCGAGGGCGGGCTCTCCGAGCGCCGCCGGGTCCACCTGCCAGGACGTCCCCGGGGCGGCCGCGACGGCGAGGGTGCGCCGCAGGCGGCCCTCGGCCGCCACCAGCGCGTCGAGGCGCTCCGGGGGCACGCTCGCCCCGGCGATGCTCGGCGGGCCGGCCGAGAAGGGCACGAGGACCGCGAGGTCGGTCCTCGAGGAGGGCGACCAGCCGCGGGGGAGCCAGGTCACGAAGGTGCGCGCCGATGCGAGGCGGTCCCCGGCGGCGTCGACCACCTCGACGGTGAGGCCGCGCGGCCCCCACGAGCGCCCGAACCCGGAGAGCACGCCCGGGTCGGCCACCACCTCCACCGAGGCCCCGGTGGAGGTGGTCGCCGCGGGCGGGGCGGCGGCGCCGCGGGGGCCGCCCTCCTGCTCCGGCTCCTGCTCCGGCTCCTGGTCCGTCTCCTGGCCCGGCCCGCGAAGGTCGGCCAGGGAGGCGTCGGCCAGCACGAGGTCCCCCCGGGAGACGCCCTTCCCGTCGGCCCACCGCTGCAGGGCCGCGGAGTCCGTGAGGCGGGCGCTCCTGGCGACGAGGAGCACGCGCGCGCCCTCGAGGTCCGCGGGCGAGCGGGCCTCCACGCGCAGGCCCAGGCTCAGCGGGTCCCCGGCGCTCAGGACGCCCGTCCCGGAGTCGGTGACCTCCAGGCTCGCCCGGGCGGTCCGCTCGGTGGGTGCGGCGCCCGCGCCCGGGGCGCCGGCGAGCAGGAGAGCCCCCGCCGCGGCGACGGTGAGGACCGTTGCGAGAGCGGGGGCGAGAGCGGTGCCCAGCGCCCGGGCCGCCGCGCCGCCGCGCCGCGTCACCGTTCGCCAGCGAGCAGGGTGGTGGCCGCGGCGGCGATCCGCCGCTCGTTGGCGTACGCCAGGCGCTGCTCGAGGTCGGCCAGGGGGACCCAGGCGGCCTCGACCGCCTCGGCGTCGGGGTCGTGGTCCACCGTGATGGACCCGCCGGTGGCGTGCAGCAGGTAGTGGTGGACGGTCTTGTGCACGCGGCGGCCGGCGATGGAGAACCAGTAGTCGATGCTCCCCAGGCTCGCCACCACCTCGCTGATGATGCCCGTCTCCTCGGCGATCTCCCGGACCGCGGCCTCGCGCGCCGTCTCCGACCCCTCGAGGTGCCCCTTGGGCAGGCACCACTCGATGCGGCCGCCGCGGGTCAGGCGGCCGATGAGCGCCGCCTCGGGGCCCCCCGTGGCGCTGCGCAGCGCGATCCCGCCGGCGGAGACCTCCTCGGAGGTGCGCCGCGGCACCCGGAGGCCGGCCTGCGAGCGAGGCAGGACCAGGGCGGGGCGCGAGGGGGTGCGCCGCGCGCCCGCCGCGTCGCGCGGGGAGCCGCGACGCTGGGCGGGCGACATGCCGCCACTGTAACGACGGCGCACCGGCCCGGGCGGGAGCGAGCGCCGGCCGGGTCTGCTCGACGGCGGGGCCGGCGCCGCGCTCTGGCACCCTGGTGGCGTGGCTCCCCCCGCTCAGGACGACGTCCTCCACGCCGTGGTCCGGCGGGCCGCCGCCGACCTCGCGGCCGCCGCGCCGACCCTCGCGGAGGTGGGGACCCTGTTCGCCGCCGCCGGGCACGAGATCGCCGTGGTCGGCGGCCCCGTGCGCGACGCGTTCCTCTCCCGCCTCGGTTCCACCCCGGACCTGGACCTCACCACGTCGGCCCGCCCCGAGCAGACCCACGCGCTGCTGCGCTCCTGGGGGGACGCCTGCTGGGACATCGGCAAGGAGTACGGCACCATCGGTGCCCGCCGCGGTGACGTGGTGGTCGAGGTGACCACCTACCGGGCGGACCGCTACGAGCACTCCTCGCGCAACCCCGCCGTGGTCTTCGGCGACGACCTCGCCGGTGACCTGCACCGCCGCGACCTCACCGTGAACGCCATGGCGTTCCGGCTGCCGTCGATGGAGCTGGTCGACCCCTACGGCGGCCTGCACGACCTCATGGCCCAGGTGCTGCGCACCCCCGCCCCCGCCCACGAGTCCTTCGACGACGACCCGTTGCGCGTGCTGCGCGCCGCCCGGTTCACCTCCGCCCTGTCCATGGGTCCCGACGACACCACCCGCGAGGCGATGACCGCCGCAGCGCCCCGCGTGGACCCCGCCGCCGGGGTGGTGGCCGCCGAGCGCACCGGGGCCGAGCTGGGGAAGCTGCTCCTCGGGGAGTCACCGAGGGACGGCCTCGAGGTGCTCGTCGAGACGGGCGTGGCCGAGCACGTGCTGCCCGAGCTCTCCGCCCTGCGGGCCACCGTCGACGAGCACGGCCGTCACAAGGACGTCTACACGCACACCCTCACCGTCCTCGACCAGGCCATCGCCCTGGAGGAGCGCTACACCGGCGGACCCGACCTCGTGCTGCGCCTCGCGGCGGTCATGCACGACGTCGGCAAGCCCGCGACGCGCCGCTTCGAGCCCGGCGGGGCCGTGAGCTTCCACCACCACGAGGTGGTGGGCGCGAAGATGACCGCGCGCCGCCTCAAGGCGCTGCGCTTCAGCAAGGACACGGTCACGGCCGTCACGCGCCTCGTGGAGCTCCACCTGCGCTTCCACGGCTACGGCTCCGGGGCCTGGACGGACTCCGCGGTGCGGCGCTACGTCGCCGACGCCGGAGACCTCCTGCCCCGCCTCCACGCCCTGACCCGCGCGGACTCCACGACGCGGAACCGCCGACGGGCGGCGGCGCTCGCGACCACGTACGACCACCTCGAGGAGCGCATCGAGGTCCTCAGCGCCGCCGAGGAGCTCGGCCGCGTCCGCCCGGAGCTCGACGGCCGCTCCATCATGGAGACGCTCGGGATCAGCGCCGGACCCGTGGTCGGCCGCGCCTACGCCCACCTCCTCGCGCTGCGCCTGGACGAGGGACCCGTCGGGGAGGACGAGGCCAGGGCCGCGCTGCTCAGGTGGTGGGCGGGCCAGCCGGAGCAGGCGGACCGACCGGGGCCGGACGCCGGGTGATCGCCCGCCCGGCGAGCGAGCGGGCGACGGCGAGGCCGACCCACCACGCCGCGGCGAGCGCCAGGACGGGCCGTGACCAGCCCACGTCGGGGAGCACCAGCGCTGCGAGGCCCGTCGAGGCGATGAGCGCGAGGTTGAAGCAGAGGTCGTAGAGGACGAACACCCGCCCCCGGTAGCGGTCCTCCACCCCGGACTGCACCGCGGTGTCGGTGGCGATCTTGACGCCCTGCGAGGCGATGCCGAGGACGAGCGCGACGCCCACGAGCACGCCTGTCAGCGGCGCGAGCAGAAGGGCGAGGGCGCTCAGCGCGCCGAGGGTGCAGCACGTGACCACCCACGCGCTCGCGCCGGCGGCGCGCACCGCGGAGGGGGTCACCGCGGCCGCGAGCGCGGCGCCGGCGCCGGTCGCTGCCGTCGCCGCGCCCAGGAGAGCCGCGGCGCCGTCGGTGGTGCTGGTCAGGAGGTTTCGCGCGGACAGCAGCGCGACGACGAGCACGAGGCCGTAGGCCAGGCGGTGGGCGGTCAGCGTGGCCAGCGCCAGGGCGGGGGCCGGGCGCGAGCGCAGGTGGCCCAGCGCCGCGGCCATCCCGCCGGGGGCGCGCGCCGGATTCTCGAGGGGTGCCCGCCCCTGCACCAAGTCGTGACCGCGATCGGGGCCGAGAGCGCTCGGCGCGAACCCCCGTGCGAGCCAGGCGGCGAGCAGGCACCCGGCGCCGACGACCCCCAGCACCGCGGGAGCGCTGACGCTGGCCGCCCCGGCCCCGAGGGCCGCGGCTCCCCCGAGCAGCGCCGCGGCCGAGCCGGCGGTGGGCACGAGCGCGTTGGCGGCCACGAGGTCGCGCCGCTCCACCACGCGCGGCAGCGAAGCGGACAGCGCCGCGAGGAGCAGCCGGTTCACCGAGAGATGGGCCAGCACGCCCGCGATCACCCCGGGGTCGCTGCCGACGCCCGCCGCCAGAGCGGTCCCGGCGGCCAGCAGCGCCCGGAGCAGCGAGCCCAGGACCAGCACCGTGCGCCGGGAGAACCGGTCGAGCACCCCGGCGGCCCACGGGCCGACGAGGGTGAAGGGAGCGACGAGGACCAGGGACGCCAGCGCGATGCCACCGGCCGTGGTCGCCCGCTCGGGGGAGAGGAAGAACAGCGAGGCCAGCGCGGCCTGCAGGGCCCCGTCAGCGCCGGAGCCGAGCAGGCGGACGCCCAGCAGCCGGCGCGCCCCGGGGGCCGCCGCGACCGCGACGGCGCCCGCCCGCAGGGTCGAGGTGCGCGGGCCCGGGCGCGCGCCGGACACCCGAGGATCGCCGCCCAAAGGGCCGCGGCCCCGGCCCTCAGGGGTCCTGGTCCCTCAGGCGTCGCCGCGGATGAAGGCCTCGACGTCCAGCTTGGCCTCGTCGTCGCGCTTCTGGACCGGCGGCGACTTCATGAAGTAGGCCGATGCGGACTCGACCGGTCCGCCGATGCCGCGGTCCATGGCGATCTTCGCGCTGCGGACGGCGTCGATGATGACGCCCGCGGAGTTCGGGGAGTCCCAGACCTCCAGCTTGTACTCCAGGTTCAGCGGGACGTCGCCGAAGGCCCGCGCCTCGAGGCGCACGAACGCCCACTTGCGGTCGTCGAGCCACTGCACGTAGTCGCTGGGCCCGATGTGCACGTCGCGGGCCCGCATCTCGTGGGGGATGTTCGAGGTGACCGACTGGGTCTTGGAGATCTTCTTGGACTCCAGGCGGTCCCGCTCGAGCATGTTCTTGAAGTCCATGTTGCCGCCGACGTTCAGCTGGTAGGTCCGGTCGACGATGACCCCGCGGTCCTCGAAGAGCCGCGCCAGGGAGCGGTGGGTGATGGTCGCGCCGATCTGCGACTTGATGTCGTCGCCGACGATCGGGACGCCCGCGTCGGTGAACTTCTGGGCCCACGCCGGGTCCGAGGCGATGAAGACCGGGAGAGCGTTGACGAAGCCGACGCCGGCGTCGATGGCCGCCTGGGCGTAGTGCTTCGCCGCGACCTCGGAGCCCACGGGCAGGTAGCAGACCAGCACGTCGACGCGGGCCTCGCGCAGCGCCGCAGCCACGTCGACGGGCTCGGCGTCCGCCTGCTCGATGGTCTCCAGGTAGTACTTCCCGAGCCCGTCCAGGGTGGGGCCGCGCTGCACCGTGACGCCGAGCGGGGGCACGTCGGCGATCTTGATGGTGTTGTTCTCGGAGGCGGTGATGGCCTCGGAGAGGTCGAACCCGACCTTCTTGGCGTCGACGTCGAACGCGGCGACGAACTGCAGGTCGCCCACGTGGTAGTCGCCGAACTCCACGTGCATCAGCCCGGGGACACGGGTTCCCGGCTCGGCAGAGGCGTAGTAGTGCACCCCCTGCACCAGGGAGGAGGCACAGTTGCCCACCCCCACGACGGCGACGCGGATTGGGTGGCTGGTCACGATGTGCTCCTCGAGGTGCGGGGGGTCAGGGAAAAATCAGTGGGGGGCGTGGTGCCGGGGCCGGCGTGGCGCGGGGGGGCGGTCGCGCCTCCCGGGCGGTCGGCGGGCGGCGCGCCGTCCAGCGTGACCGAGGGGCTGCGCTCGCGCGAGACGACCTCGTCGAGCCAGACCAGCTCGTCCTGGAGCGACTGTGCCGAGCGCCGCGCCAGCTCGGCGCGGTAGTCGTCGCCGCGCCCCCCGCAGCACGGGGCGTGCTGGCGGGCGCGGTCCAGGCGCTCGCGGACGGTGGCGCGGCGCCCGTCCAGCACCGCCAGGCGGGTGGCGGCGTCGGTCCGGGCGAAGAAGGCGAACCGGACGTCGAAGTCGCCGTCGTCCCAGGTGGCGGGACCGGACGCAGAGAGGAGGTCGGTGAGGTGGGCCTCCCCGTCGGGGGTCAGCCCGTAGACCACCCGGCGTCGGCGCGGGGCGAGCGCGCGGGCGGCGGCGGGCGCCTGGTCGGGGTCACCGCAGCCGACGGGGGTGTCGCACGCGGCGATGAGCCCCGAGCCCTCCAGGGAGCGCAGGGCGGGGTAGACGCTGCCGAAGGAGATGCGGCGGCGCAGCGCCCCGACGAGGACGTCCAGGCGGGCCCGCAGCTCGTAGCCGTGGAGGGGCTGCTCTCCGAGGAGACCGAGCACGGCGGTGTGGAGGACGCTGGGTCGCTGCGCCACGGGGTCCTCCTGTTCGTCATGTCGCGGTTCTGGTGCCCGGCCTCGTGCGACGGGCACGATGTATCGAGGCGATACACCGGGAGCGGGCATGACCCTACGGGATGCCGAGAGGCGGTCTCGTAGGATGTTCGCTCGCCGGGAGCCCATCCCTTGAACCGAGAAGGTCGCGTGGTCGACGCAGCCCCGCGTGCGCCGCTGCACGCGTCGTCCGACGAGCCGTCCTCGGAGGAGGCCTTCTCCGGTGACGCGTCGTTCGACCGGCGCCACCCACTGACCGACCTGAGCACCACGGACCTGGCCCGCTCCGCGACCGACCCGCAGCACGGGTCTCCCGAGGAGGAGCTCCGTGTGGTCGCCGAGGTCCTCGCTGAGGCCGCTGCCACCCTCATGGAGGCCCGCGCCCACGTCCGCGAGGCCGGCGAGGCGCGCGACGTGACCCGGGCGACGATGAGCACCGTCGCCGCGGCCGTGCCCCTCGCGGTGATCACCACGGACCACCTGGGCACCATCGCCGAGGCCAACCCCCCCGCGGGCCACCTCCTCGGCACGCCCTTCCCCCGGCTGCGCGGCAAGCCGCTGCCGGTGTTCGTCGGCCTCGAGGAGCGACGCCTCACGCGCCGCCTGGTCTCCGAGGCGGCCCGTCGCGGCGGCGCTCGTGGGCGGCTGCGCCTGGTGCCGCGCTCCGGCGAGGCCGTGGACGTCGACGCGGTGGCGGTGAAGCTGGACGGGACCCTGCAGTGGGTCCTGGTGCCCGTTGGCGCCCCCGCGCCGGCCGATGCCTCCCCCGACGGCGCGACGGCTCCCGCACCGGCAGCCGCTGCAGCGCCGGTCGCGTCGGTCGTTCGGGCCAGGGAGGACGCGCCGGACGCG
This sequence comes from Actinomycetales bacterium, assembly GCA_038243415.1. Classification (GTDB taxonomy): domain Bacteria; phylum Actinomycetota; class Actinomycetes; order Actinomycetales; family Quadrisphaeraceae; genus CADCUY01. The sequence continues at coordinate 7,289 of JBBSRD010000102.1, forward strand.
ATGCGCGCCATCGCCGAGCTGTGCCGCCTGGAGGTCGGCTCCTCAGGGGTGCGCGACGTCCTCGACCGGGCCGCCGTGCTCGTGACCCAGGCCGTGCCCGGGGCCGAGCACGCCAGCGTCTCCCTGGGGGACCCGCTGGCCCCGACGCAGACCGCCTCGAGCTCGGCCATGGCGCAGCGCCTCGACGGGCTCCAGCTCGCGGCGGGCCACGGGCCGTCGATCACCGCCTGGGAGGAAGCCCGCTCCTGCAGCGCCCTGCAGGGCGGCGGATCCTCCGAGGTGGCGCCGGGAGCCGGTGAGCACCCCGCGAGCGCCGTGGACGGGTACGTCGCGGTGGTGGTCCCGGCGTTGTCCGGCGCGGAGCCCGTCGGCGTCCTCACCGTCTACGGGCAGGATGCGGAGGCGCTCGGCGCCGACGTGGCGCGGGACCGGATCGCGGTGTTCGCCTCCGCGGTAGCGGCCCTGGTCGAGCATGCCCGCCACGTCGAGGACCTGCGGCTGACCGCGGAGCAGCTGGAGTCCGTGATGACCTCGCGCGCCGGCATCGAGCAGGCGAAGGGGATGGTCGCCGCCTGGCTCGCCTGCAGCGTGGAGGAGGTGTTCGAGCTGCTCTCGCGCCTGAGCCAGGACCGCAACGTCAAGCTGCGGGACGTCGCGGGGTTCGTCGTCGCCGACCCGGAGAACGCGCGCACGCTCGTGAGGTCCCGGGCCGCCCGTCCCTGACGGCTCGCCCTGACCTCTCGCGGGCGGCTGGTCAGGACCGGCCGGTCAGTGGTCGTGCTCGGTGATGAGGATGGCCCCGATGCTGGCGCCGCCGTCGTCCATCAGCGGGGAGACCGCGACCTGCAGCCTCACCTGGCGTCCGTGGCGCTCGACCGCGTCGACCTCGAGGGTGGCGATCCCGCCGTCGTGCGCGGCCGACTGCACGGCCGCCCGCACCTTCTCCAGCGGGAGCCCGGTGCCGAGGGCCGCGAGGTCGGAGCCGATGGCCTCCTTCGCATCGACGCCCCAGAGGTCCGTCGTCGCGGAGTTCCAGACCCGCACGCGTCCCAGCGACGCGGGGTCCGCCCTGCCGTCGGCGTCGTGGTCCGGCGAGGGCGAAGTGGAACCGGGCGGCGATGCTCGACTGCGTCTCCTGGACGAAGTACATGAGCGTGTTGCGGCACAGCAGCACGTCGATGCGGGAGATCGGCGCGTCCTGCACCAGGTCGTTGCGGCCGAAGACCATGGAGCGGCGAAGGTCCCGCCGGAAGGTCCACCGATCGCCGGAGCGCTCGAAGTAGCGCTCGAGCAGGTCAGGGGGGACCGAGGCCGTCTCCCGCTCGGTGTACGTGCCCGCGCGGGCGGTGGCCAGCGCGGCGTCGTCGACATCGGTGGCGTAGATCTTCACGCGCTGGCGGAGCTCCTCGGGGCCGAGGATCTCGCACAGGACCGTCGCGAGGCTGTAGGCCTCCTGGCCGCTCGCGCAGCCGGCGCACCACGCCCGGATCGTGCCCCCGCGCCGCGTCAGGGCGACGAGGTGCTCGGTGCGCAGCGCCTCCCAGGCGTTCTCGTCGCGGAAGAAGGAGGTGAGGTTGATGAGCACCGTGTCCAGCAGCGCGGTCCACTCACCGGCGTCGATCTCGAGGACGTCGCGGTACTCGGCGTAGGTGCTCACGCCGACCATGTCCATGCGCTTGGTGATGCGCCGGGCCAGCGACGCGCGCTTGTACCCGCGGAAGTCGAAGCCGCGCTCCTCGCGCAGGTACGTCAGCAGGTGCTACAGCTCGTCCGCCGAGCCGGGCACCGCCTCGGAGGCCTCGGACGCCGAGGCCTCCCGCTTTCCAGGTCAGCAGCCACAGCTTCCAGCGTGAGCGACCTCGTGCGGGGCTGCGGCCCCCGGCGAAAGCCATGTTATGACTCAGCGTGAGAACCAAGGCGACTCGCGTGACGCGAGGGGCGGGTGTGACGGCGGTGGGGTGGCATGATGAGGCGGCTGCCGAGCGACTCTCACAGCCCCCCGCCAGTCGCCCGTGCTACTTGTTCGTGCTCTGCAGCTCCC
>JBBSRD010000103.1:0-9289 GCA_038243415.1 Actinomycetales bacterium
CGGCATCCAGGCCAACGCGATCGCCCCCGGGTACCTGGCGACCGAGATGACGAAGGCCCTGGTGGAGGACGAGACCTTCGACGCCTGGGTGCGCGGGCGCACCCCCGCCGGGCGCTGGGGACGACCGGAGGAGCTGGTGGGCACCGTGGTGTGGCTGGCGTCGGCGGCCTCGGACTACGTGAACGGGCAGACGATCTTCGTGGACGGGGGGATGACCGTTGTCGTCTGAGGGAGCACCTGAGCAGGCGAACCCCGGCGTGGTCGTCCACGCCGCGGGCGACCTGCGCGTGGAGCCGGTGACGCTGGCGGAGCCTGGGCCCGACGAGGCGGTGGTGGCCATCGCCTACGGCGGGATCTGCGGCTCTGACCTGCACTACGTGAGCCACGGGTCCGCCGGGGCCTCGATCCTGCGCGAGCCCATGGTCCTCGGCCACGAGGTGGTGGGCGCCGTCGAGCGCGCCGCTGCTGACGGCAGCGGGCCGCCGGCCGGCACGCCGGTGGCCGTGCACCCGGGCACGCCCCACCCCGGCGACGGCTCGCGCTACCCCGCTGAGCGCCCCCACCTGGCTCCCGGCGGGACCTACCTGGGCAGCGCCGCGCACCTGCCCCACACGCAGGGCGCCTTCGCGCGACGGGTCGTGCTGCCCGCCCGGATGCTGCGGACCCTGCCCGCCGACCTCCCGCTCGAGGTGGCGGCGCTCGCCGAGCCGGCCGCGGTGGCGTGGCACGCCGTGGTCCGCGCCGGCGCGGCGGCGGGCGTCGACGGTGTGGCCGGACGCAGCGCCCGCGGGGGGGGTGGCGGGCCGCTCGGCGCGCTGGTCGTCGCGGTGCTGGTCCGCGCCGGAGCCGGGCCGATCACCGTGGTGGACGTCCTCGACGAGCCGTTGGAGCGCGCGAGGGTCCTGGGCGCGACGGCGACGGTTCGCGCCGGGTCCGACGGCGCTGCGGAGACGATCGCGGCGGTGGCCGCCGACGTCGTGGTCGAGGCCTCCGGCAGCGCCCCGGGCCTGGCCAGCGCGCTGCGCGGGTGCGTGCGCGGCGGGCGCGTGGTGATGCTCGGGCTGCTGCCACCCGGGGAGCAGCCCGTCGAGGTGGCGCTAGCGATCTCCCGGGAGCTGGAGCTGGTGGGCTCGTTCCGCTTCGCCGACGAGATCGACGACGTGGTCGCAGCGCTGGCGGACGGCTCGCTGGTCACGACCGGGGTCGTCACCCAGGTGCTGCCGCTGGACCGTGCCGCAGAAGCGTTCGCGGTGGCGGCGGACGCGCGGGCGTCGTGCAAGGTGCTGCTCGACCTGCGGTGAGCTGCTGGACGGCGCCCCACGGCGTCTCGTGGTCCTCCCCCGCGGTCCCGACGAGCTCGGAGCCGGAAGCTCCGCGGCCAGGTCGGCGTGGGTGCAGCGCACGATCGGCAGCCCCCTGCACGTCGTCGGCCCGTCGGGCCCGGACGTCGCGACCGCCACCGCGCCGCCGGCGTCGACCGGCCCGAGCCAGGGGTCCGTGACGGACTGCTACCAGGACACCCTGTCGACGTCGTGCCCGCTGTGGACGCCCTCCCAGAATGCGGAGCGGGCCGCGAAGACCTCCCCAGGGCACCCGCCCACCAGTCCAGCGTGAAGACCGCGACCCGCGCCTTCGAGGAGCTCACGGCGAGGGGCGGGCGCGAGCTGCTGCTCACCGGCGGCGAGCCCTTCCCCCACCCCGGGCTCGGTCAGCTGGTCGCCGCCGCGGAGGGCCTGGAGCGCACCATCCTCACGGACGCGATGCTCTTCGACCGCGGCCGGCACCGCGAGACCCTCGAGGTGATGGACCGCTCCGTGGTGCTGCAGGTCAGCCGGGACCCCGTGACAGCGACCCTCCACGACCGCCGGCGCGGCACGGGCTCCTCCGACCGTGCGCTGGCGGGCATCGGGCAGGCCCGCGCGGCCGGGTCCCGGGTGCGGGTGGCCGACGAGAGGTTCGCCGACACCGGGCTGCACGTCTCCCCGGAGAACCTCGGGCTCGAGCCCACCATCACCGCCGACGGTGCCTGGTGGCACCCGGTGGCCGTCACCGACCCGACCCTGAAGATCTACGATGCACCGCAGCCGCTGAGCGAGGTGCCCGGCATGGCCCGCGACACCCTCGCCGTCCAGGACGCCGCGGCGGCGACCGGCCGAAAGGTGTTCCGCTGTGCCTGAGACGACCCCCACCCGCAACCCGGTCCGCTGGCTCATCGCCCCCGCCACCGACCCCGTCCCCCGCAACCAGGCGTTCGGGGCGTTCGCGCTGCGCCTCGTGCTCGCCATGCTGTGGGCCTACAACGTGGGCTGGAAGCGCCCGCCGGACTTCGGGCAGGACGCCGGGAACGGCCTGTTCAGGTTCACGTCCGAAGCCGTCCCCCACCCGGTCCTCCCGCCGTTCAGCTGGCTCGTGGAGCACCTCGTGCTGCCGAACTTCGTCGTGTTCGGCTACGGGGTGCTGCTCGCCGAGACCGCGCTCGCGGTGCTGCTGCTCACCGGCTGGCAGGTGCGCCTCGTCGCGCTCCTCGGCGTCGTCCAGTCCCTCGCCATCGGTTTCTCCGTGGCGTACGCGCCCCACGAGTGGCCGTGGTCCTACTGGCTGATGGTCATCGCCCACCTCGCGCTGCTGTTCTCCTCCGGCGGTCGCTGGGGCGCGGTGGACGCGGTCCGGGCAGGACTGTCCAACGGCCGCACGATGGCCACCGTCTGGGGCGCGGGCGCCGTGGTCGCCGGCCTCTGGAGCGTCATCACCTCCGCGAGCGACCCGCTCGGCGCCGGCACCGGGTACCGGGACTCGGCGCCCTCGTTCACCACCGGCACGTACAACCTCGTCGGCGGCCTGGTGCTCGTGGCGGCCGGCGTGCTCCTGGTGCTCAGCGCCCGGACGCGAGCTCCTGTCCTGTCGGTGGTCGCCGGAGCGCTGGCGATCGTCGCCGCCGTGTCGATCGACGTGCAGCTCGCCGCCTCCTCCGCCCCGCTGGTGGGCGGCAGCACCACCTCCGCAGCCTTCCTCCTCGCGGTCGGCGTGATCGCCCTGACGCTGGCCCGCTCGGTGCGGCGCGACGTCCGGCCGAGCCGTCACACCGCCCTCTCCGGCGAAGCGTCCCGGACGACGGCAGGGACCTGAGCCCTCGCGGGCTCCCCGCCGTCCCCGACCAGGGCACTGAGGCCCTCGACCGCCTCTACCCGCCGGTGGACGACTCGATGCCGAGCAGCGGTGCACCCGGCTGCACCAGGGGTGCCAGGTCCCTCGGTCTCCTCGTCTGAGCGGACGACGTCACGCCGCAGCCTCGTCGGGCATCGGGCTCTCGGTGGGCCCCGCCCTGGGCGCCTCGGGGAACCTGGCCGGCGTGGTGACCGGCGACGTCGTCGAGAGCGCCGGGTTCGGGTGGAGCGACGCGATCATCGCCGCCACCTGCCTGCTCGCGCTGGTCCCGATCCGCTTCCTCACCGAGACGGTCGGTGCGAGGGAACCGGCGCCCGGCGCTGCCTGAGGCGCTGGGGACCGCGGCGACCAGGTCTGGGCGTCAGCTGGCCGGTCCGGCGCCCTCGGGCCGGTACGGCTCGGCGGTCGCCAGCGGCGAGGGCCCCAGCTCGTCGAGGAGCTTGGCCATCGCCACGTAGGCGCGGTCGCGGTAGGCGATGAGCTCGGCCAGCTGGTCGGTGCCCAGCTCGTAGAAGCCGCCACCGGACTTGGTGCCGATCCGGCCGGCCGCGACGGTGTCGGTGAGCATCCGCGGCGGGCTGAAGCGCTTGCCCAGGCCCTTCTCCAGCACCCCGAAGCTGCCCGCGTAGGTGTCGAGCCCGGCCATGTCGGCGATGGCGAACGGCCCGAAGAACGGCAGCCGGAAACCGAAGGTGGACGAGACGATGGTGTCGACGTCCTTCGCGGAGGCGATGCCCTCCTCCACCACGGTGATCGCCTCCTTGAGCAGCACGAACTGGAGCCGGTTCAGCACGAACCCGGGCACGTCGGCCACCGAGGCGCTGCGCCGGCCGAGCCGCTCCAGGAGGGTCTGCACCACGACGACCACCTCGGGCGTCGTGGCCTCCCCGGCGACCAGCTCCACCCCGGGGATGAAGGGGGCCGGGTTGGAAAAGTGGACGGTGAGGAAGCGCGCGGGATCGACGACCGCGGTGGCCAGCACCGAGACCGGGATGGTCGAGGTGTTCGAGCCGATGATCGCCTCCGGGCGTGCGGCGTCGCTGACCCGGGCGAGGACCTCCTGCTTGAGGGCCGGGTTCTCCGGCACGGCCTCCTCGACGAGGTCGGCCCCGTCGACGGCCTCCTCGATGGAGCCCGCCGCGCGGAGGCGCTCGCGCAGGACGTCGGCGGCGCCGGGCGGGAACAGCCCGGCGCCCTCGAACACCGCGCCCTCGCGCAGCAGCCGCTCCAGGCTCTTCACCGCCGTGGCCGCGTCGGTGTCGGCCAGGGCGACGTCGACGCCGGCCAGGGCCAGGGACTGGGCGATGCCGCCGCCCATGTAGCCCGAGCCGACGACCGCTGCGGTGGAGACCTCGGTGACGTACGGGCCACCGCTCACAGCGGCAGGACCCGGCGCAGGTACTCGCGGTTGGCCGCGCAGACCGAGAGGCCGTCGCCCCCGTAGTGCTCGCACGTGATCGGCCCGTGGAACCCGTGGTCGATCGCGGTGGTCAGGAACGAGCGGTAGCTGATGACCCCGGCCTCCAGGTAGGCCGGGGCGGTGACCACGGCGCCGGTGGTCTCGTCCTCGGAGCGCGTGTAGTTCTTGGCGTGCAGGAAGTTGGTGTGGGGGGCGACCTTGTCCACCATCGACGACCAGTGCTCCACCGGGCGCAGCAACCGCACCAGGTTGCCCAGGTCCGGGTTCAGCCCGACGGCGTCGTGACCGACGTCGGTGACGAAGCGCACCGAGGAGTCGGCGGTGCCGAGGTAGGTGTCCTCGTACATCTCCAGGCTCAGCACCAGACCCACGGTGGCCGCGTGCTCGCCCAGCTCGCGGATCCGGGAGACCGCGAGGTCCCACGTCTCGGCGTCGTCCGGGGGGTCGATCGGGCCCTGCGCGGTCCAGAACCACAGCGCACGCTCCTGGGCGGCGTTCAGCGGCTGGAAAAGGCCGGTGTTGATCACTGAGGCGCCCACCGCGGCGGCTGCCTCGATCGCGCGGTGGCTGTACTCCAGGTTGACCTCGCCGCGTCCGGGCTCGATCACCGAGCGCCGCGCGATGGAGACCGCCGGCACGGCCAGGCCCACGTCGGCCAGCACGGCGCGGAACTCCTCCAGCCGCTCGGGGGGCAGGTCGGCCAGGGGCAGCCAGGCGTCGTAGGGGTCGACGTGGTCGAACCCGGCGCGGGTCACCTGGCGCAGCGACGCAGCCCAGCCCTCGGCGTCCTGGTCCACCGTGGCGCTGCCGTCGGGGAGCGTGGAGGGGAACTGCAGCATCGCCGCGGCGATCGGCCACGTGCTCGCTGTCGGCCGGTCCAGCGCCTGGGTCGTGTTCACAGAACCCACCCTGCCAGGAGCACCGGGGGGATCGAGGCCGCCCAGACCACGGTCGTGATGCCCGACCAGTCCTTGAGGGCGGCGGTGCCCTCCAGGCCGGCGAGGCGGGTGACGACCCAGAAGCAGGAGTCGTCGAAGCAGCTCAGCACCATCGAGCCGGCGCAGCAGGCACAGCAGGCACAGCAGGCACAGCAGGCGATGGCTGCCGCCAGCGGGGAGAGGCCCAGCTCGGTGACCAGCGGGGCGCTGACGGAGGCCGCAGTGATCATCGCCACCGTGCCGGAGCCCTGGGCCACCCGGACCAGGGTGGCGACGAGGAAGGGCACCAGGACGCCGGGCAGCGCGGTGGAGGCGATGGCGTCGGCCAGCTCCTGGCCGACGCCGGAGTCGCGGAGCACCTGACCCAGCCCACCACCGGCGCCCGTGATGAGGATGGTCAGCCCGGCAGAGGCCGCCGCGTCGGCGAGCCAGCCGCTGGGCCGTCACGACGACGACAGGACGCCAGGACCCCGCCTCTCGCCCGACAGGAGCACCCAGGTCGACCCTGACGACCTCACCCGAGGTCAGCATCGAGCCAGGTCTCTCCTCAGGGGACAGCTCGGTGGGCAGCTCCCCGGCGATCTGGTCCTGTCTCAGCCGTCGCACCCGCGGTCGATGGTGCCGTCCGCTCAGCCGACGGCGGCCGCGCCGAGGAACACCAGCACCGCCAGCACGAAACCCACCACCGACTGCAGGGCCTGCTGCACCGTCCACGTCCTCAGGGTGGTCTTGACGTCCATGCCCATGAGCCGCCCGACCAGCCAGAAGCCGGAGTCGTTGACGTGCCCGGCGAACACCGAGCCGGCAGCGGTGGCCAGCACGATCGCGACGACCTGCACGGTGTTGAACCCGCCGGCCGCCACGGCGGGCGCGGCGAGGCCGGCGGCGGTGACCAGCGCGACGGTGGCCGAGCCCTGGGCGAGGCGCAGCACCGCGGCGATGAGGTACGCCGCGACGATGACGGGCAGGCCGATGTCGCTGAGCGCGCTCGAGAGCGCGTCACCGATCCCCGAGGCCCGCAGCACGCCGCCGAACATCCCGCCGGCGCCGGTGATGAGGATGACCGAGCAGACCGGGCCGAGAGAGGAGTCCACGATCTTCTCCAGCGCGCTGCCCTTGTCCCCGCGCCGGCCACCGAGCACCACGAGGGCGACGAGCACGGTGATGAGCAGGGCCACGGGCGTCGAGCCGATGGTGGACAGCAGCGCCGGCACGCCCGCTGTCTTGTCGAGCCTGCCCAGGCCGTCGAGGAAGTCGATGCCGGTGTTCATGAAGATCAGCACCAGCGGCAGCAGCAGCATGGCGATCACCGTGCCGGTGGCCGGCGGGTTCTGGGGCTGGTCCTCGTCCACCTCGCCGAACAGGGCGGGCACGGGCAGGACGACGGTGCGCCCCACGTGCTTGCCCCACAGGTAGCCGGAGACGTACCAGAGCGGGAAGGCGATGACCAGGCCGACGATCAGCACCACGCCGAGGTTCGCCCCGTACAGGGTGGAGGCGGCGACCGGGCCGGGGTGGGGCGGCACGAAGACGTGCATCACGGAGAACGCCGCGGCGGCCGGGATGCCGTAGAGGAGCACGTTGTCCCCGCCGAGGCGCCGGGCCACGGCGAAGATCACGGGCAGCATCACCACGAGGCCCGCGTCGAAGAAGATGGGGAAGCCCACCAGGAGCGACGCGATGCCGAGGGCGAACGGCGCGCGGGCCTCGCCGAACCGCTCGACGAGGTGCTCGGCCAGCGCCTGGGCGCCGCCGGAGTGCTCGATGAGCTTGCCGAGCATCGCCCCGAGACCGATGAGCAGCGCGACCGAGGCGAGCGTCGAGCCGAAACCGTCGGTGAGCACCCCGACGATCTGCCCCGAGGGGATCCCGGTGGCGAACGCGGTGACCAGCGAGACCAGGACGAGCACGAGGAACGCGTGCAGCCGGAAAGCGATGACGAGGACCAGGATGAGGGCCACCGCACCGGCGGCGATGCCGAGGAGCGGTGCGACGCCGAGCGTCTGGGTGAAGCCTTCGAGCATGGTCTCTCCTTCGAGGCGCGGCTGAGCGCCCCGATGGTCTCAGCGAGCCGTCAGAACCCCGCGACGGGGTCGACGACGGCCAGCAGCGGCTCGCCGACGACCCAGCGCCGCACGTTCTCCTCGACGCGCTCGGCCAGCCGCGCCGCGTTGGCCTCGACGGGGTTCGCCGCGTGCGGGGTGATGATCGCGCGGGGCTCGCTCCACAGCGGGTGCCCGTCCGGCAGCGGCTCCGGGTCGGTGACGTCGAGCGCCGCCCCGGCGATGCGTCCTTCGTGCAGGGCGTCCACGAGGTCGTCGGTCACCACGAGCGGGCCCCTCGCGACGTTCACCAGCCAGGCGCTCGGCTTCATGAGGGCCAGCTCGCGGGCCCCGATCATCCCCTGCGTCTGCGGGGTCGACGGCGCGAGGACGACGACGAAGTCCGCCTCCGCCAGGACGTCGCGGTAGTCGGCCCGGGTCACGGTGCGCTCGGCGCCGGGGAAGGGGCCGGAGCCCGAGACCGCCAGCACCCGGCACCCGAAGGGCTCCAGGAGGGCGACCAGCTCGCGGCCGATCCCGCCGGCCCCGATCATCGCCACCGTGGACCCGGCGAAGAGGGACGTCTCCCGGCCGGTCCAGGTCTGCGCCCTCGCGTAGGCGGGCAGGCTGCGGGCCCCGGCCAGCATCAGCGCCAGGGCGTGCTCGGCCACCTGCGGGGCGAAGGCGCCCGCGGCAGAGGTCCACACCGGGTCCTGCGTGATCAGCCCGGCGTCGACGAAGGACTCGACGCCCGCGTGCCGCAGCTGGACCCAGCGCACGCCGGGGCGCACCATCGCGGCGACGTCCTCCGGGGTGTCCTCCCCGAAGCAGACGACCACCTCGGCGTGCTCCAGGTCGACGAGCCGGCCGCCACCGGAGAGGACCGCGGCCTCGATGAGGGGGTCCGTGCCCGGTCCGACGTGCACCGCCGGTCGCTCGCTGCTCTCTGGTGCCACGTGATGCCTCCTGGGTCGTCGCTCACGGACCGTCTCCTCGCGGGCGGCACCGACCTCACGACCCTAGGGGTCCCGTGGTGGTCGCGTCACGGTCAGCAACCCGTCCGTCCAGTCCGCCGAACAGAAGGGCCATCAGGGACCCTCGTGAGCCTCTGCGGTCCAGTCGGCTGGACCACAGGCTTGTCACCCGCCCGCTCGTGTGGTGTGGTGTCGCCGTCGAAGGAGGACCCGATGGGCGACGGCACCGATCACCACGCCGAGGACGGCGTCCCCGCTGGACCACGAGCGACCGGCCGGCCGGACCACCTGCTCGCACCAGGCGCCTCGCTCGAGAAGGTCGCCGACGGCTGCACCTGGAACGAGGGGCCGGCGTGGCTCTCCGGCCTGGCGACCGGCGGCGGCGGGCTGCTCCGGTGGTCGGACATCCCCGGCGACCGCATCAGGCAGCTCGACCCGGCCACCGGCGAGGTGCGCGTCCACCGCACCGGCGTGGGGCACACCAACGGCCGCACGCCGGCGCCCGACGGAGGCGTCTACCAGTGCTCCCACGGGCAGCGGCGCGTCGAGCACGAGGTGGACGGACCCGACGGCCCCGTGGTGCGCTCCCTCGTCGACCGGATCGGCGGCGCGCGCCTCAACAGCCCCAACGACGTCATCACCTCCGCCGACGGCAGCGTGTGGTTCTCCGACCCGCCCTACGGCATGGTCATGCCCCACGAGGGCCACCCCGGCCGCCGGGAGTACGGGGGCTCGTCCGTCTTCCGCCTC
>JBBSRD010000104.1:0-9262 GCA_038243415.1 Actinomycetales bacterium
GGGCGGCCGCCGCGAGCACCGGCCGCCACCGCGTCGTGGTCTCGGCGATCGAGCACAGCGCGGTCCTGGAGGCAGCGTCTGCGCTCGCCGCCGAGGGCTTCGCCGGCGACGTGGCGGGCGTGGACGCCGCGGGCACCGTGGACCTCGACCACCTGAGCAGCCTGCTGGCCAGGGACGACACCGCCCTGTGCGCGGTGATGCACGCCAACAACGAGGTCGGCACCGTGCAGCCGGTCCCGGAGGTGGCCGCCCTGTGCCGGGCCGCCGGCGCGGCGCTCCACGTCGACGCCGTCCAGACCGCCGGGCACCTCCCGGTCGGCTTCGACGTCGACGGGTGGGAGGGCGTCTCCTCGATCGCGGTCTCGGGCCACAAGCTCGGCGGGCTGCGCGGCGCCGGGCTGCTCGCCGTCCGCGGGGTCGTGCCGCTCGCCCCGACCACCCACGGCGGCGGCCAGGAGCGCGGGCGCCGCTCGGGCACCGTGGACGTCGCCTCTGCCGTCGCCACCGCCACCGCGCTGGCCCTCGCCGACGCTGAGCGCGACGAGACCACCCCCCGCCTCGTCGCGCTCCGGGACCGGCTGCTCGCCGGGCTGCTCGACGCGGCGCCCGGGGCCCGGGCGACCGGTCACCCCACCCACCGTCTGCCCGGCCACGTCTCCGTCGTGCTGCCCGGGGTGGCCGGGCACATCGTGCTCGAGGAGCTCGACGAGGCCGGGGTGCAGTGCTCCTCGGGGTCGGCCTGCTCGGCGGAGAGCGAGGACGCCTCGCACGTGCTGCTCGCCATGGGCCACAGCCCCGACGAGGCGCGCACCGCCCTGCGCCTCAGCCTCGGACGGGGAACCACCGACGCCGACGTCGACCGGGCTCTGGAGGTGCTGCCCACAGCGGTCACGGCCGCTGGGGGACACTGATCCTCGTGCCGATCGCCGAGCGGGTCACCCCGATGCAGTCCGTCGACCGCGCCCTGGCGGCCCTGGAGCTGCTCGCCGAGCGCGGCGAGAGCGGGGTCACCGAGATCTCCGAGGCCCTCGGGGTCCACAAGTCCACGGGCTCACGCCTGCTGTCCGCCCTCGAGACACGGAACATGGTCGAGCAGCCCGACGAGCGGGGCCGCTACCGGCTGGGGCGCGGGATCCTCTTCCTCGCGCGCGCCGTCAGCTCCCAGATGGACCTCACCGTCATCGCCCGCCCCGTGTGCGAGGCGCTCGCGGAGGCGATCGGGGAGACGGTGAACATCGCCATCCCCCTGGCGAACGAGGTGGTGACCATCGACCAGGTGCGCGGCACCTCTGCGGTGACCTCCGACAACTGGACGGGCCGGCGCACGCCCGCGCACGCGACCTCCAGCGGGAAGGTCCTCATGGCCTTCGGAGCGGTGCCGCGGCCCTCGGGCAGGACCCGCCTGGAGCGGTTCACCGACCTGACCGTCACCACCCGGCGCGAGCTGGTCGAGGAGCTGGAGACGATCGTCGCCGACGGCTTCGGCCTCAGCGACGGCGAGCTGGAGATCGGCCTGCGCGCCGTGGCGGCTCCGGTGCACGACGCCGGCGGGTCCGTCGTCGCCGCGATCAGCGCGTCGGGTCCGGGCTACCGCTTCGACGAGGAGCAGCAGGAACGCGCCGTCCCGCTCCTCGTGGACGCGGCCGACGAGATCTCCGAGGCCCTCGGGTGGACCCCGGCGAACTCCGCCCAGGAGAGCGCCGCCGGCTCCTAGCGGCGCGGTCGGTGGCTCGGCCGCCCCGGTCCATCGACGCGGGCACCGTCGCCAGCGCCCCCACCGCCAGCTGCCCCGCCAGCCCGGCGAGCGCGAAAGCGGAGAACCCCCACGGGTCCGCGAGACCCGCGGTGATGAGGACGCCTGCGGTGGACCCGGTGCGGATCGAGAGCGCGGTCGGGAGCACCGCGGCGAGGGCGGACCAGAGCATCACCGCCGACCCCGGGAGCCGGAGAGGCGAGGTCACCGGAGCGCGAGATCGTCGGGATGACGGCGCCGAGGACCACGAGGTCGAAGCCGTCGGGGGCCACCGCCGTCCAGCACCGCCACACCGGTCAGGCGCTGGCGGGCACGGTCGTCGCGCGTCCCCGAGGACTGCGGCCAGGGGTGAGCCCAGGGGCCCGGTGGGCGCGCGAGGCTGCAGCACCGCCGCGCGCCCAGACCCTCACCCCTGGAGGGGCCCCACCTGCTCCAGCACCCAGTCGTGGAACTCCGCGACGTGGTGCTCGACCGGCACCAGCGCACCCCCGCGGGCGTAGGCGCGCGAGGACATCGAGGGCTGGGTCATCTCGCAGGCCTCGAAGTCCTGCTCGTTGACGCGGTGGAACAGCTCCACGGACTTGTCGATCGAGGCCCCCGAGGCGATCACGTCGGGGGCGTACAGCCAGTCGCACTCCACGATCGTGCGGTCGGGCGCCATCGGGAACATGCGGTGGAGGATCACGTGGTCGGGCACGAGGTTGAGGAAGACCGTGGGCCGGATCGTCGCCGCGTAGTAGCGCCGGTCCTGGTCCTCGCCCACGCCGGGCAGCGGCGCGAAGCCGGGCGAGCCGTCGACGGTGAACCCCTCGATCTTCGCGCCGAACACCGCGCCGTGGGCCTCCCCGGCCTGGGCGGCGACGCCGCGGGAGAACTCCGGCAGCACCTCGGTGAGCTCGGGGTGGATCGTGGCGCAGTGGTAGCACTCCATGAAGTTCTCCACGAGGAGCTTCCAGTTGGCCGCGACGTCGTACGTGATCCGGCGCCCGAGGACGAGGGCGCCGACGTCGTAGCCGTCGAGGGCGGCGGGCCAGCCGACGCGCTCGGTCGCCCCCTGGACCACCGTGTCCTCGAAGGACGGCGGGTCCTCGTCGACGCACACCCACGCGTACCCGAGCCACTCGCGCACGGACACGGCGTGCAGGCCCTGGGCGACGCGGTCGACGTCGGGCATCTTGACGAGGTTCGGCGCCGCAGCGAGGCGTCCCTCGAGGTCGAAGGACCACGCGTGGTAGCCGCAGCGCAGGGTGCGCTTGACCTGCCCGGAGGCGGAGGTGCACACGCGGGCGCCCCGGTGGCCGCACACGTTGAGGAAGGCCCTGACCCCGTTCGCGCTGCGCACGACGATCACCGACTCGCGGCCGATGGTGACGGTGCGGTACTGGCCGACGTCGGCGATCTCGTCGGTGCGCACCGCGCACATCCAGCGCCCCTCGACGATCCGCTCCACCTCGCGGGCGAAGAACGCCGGGTCGGTGTAGGCGCTGCCCGGCAGGGTCGGGAGCAGCGTCGGCGTGCCCGGCGGCGCGTCGGCCAGGGCGACGCTGGCCGCAGGCAGCGGTACGGCCACCTCGGCGAGGGTGTCGCCGGGGACGACGGGGCGGGGGACGATGGTGCCGGACGTGGTCATCAGAGCTCCGAGAGGGATGGTGAGGCGGTGGCCAGAGCGGTCGGTGCAGCCAGGGCGGGCCGGCGGGGGTCGAACAGCTCGAGGGGATGAGCCGTGACGCCGTCGGTGGCGTGGTCGGCGAGGATCTCCCCGACGACGGGCACGAACTTGAAGCCGTGCCCGGAGAAACCGCACGCGACCACCACGTGGTCGTGGCCCGGGTGCGGTGCGATGACGAAGTGCTCGTCGGGCGTGCTGGTGTAGAGGCACGTCGCGGCGTCGAGGTGCCCGGTCAGCGCGGGGAGGGTGCGCGCGGCCCGCGCGACGATCCGCTCGCGCTCGTGGTCGTGGACCGAGCGGTCGACGGTCTCCGCGGTGGTGGCCTGCCCGGCACGGAAGTAGCTGATCTTCACGCCGCCCCCGGGGCCGTCGATGGCGGGGAAGCCGTAGACCTGCTCTGCGCCGTCGCCGCTCACGAACACCGGGTGGTCGGTGAACGGGCCCTCTCCGCCGCTCGGGGTCAGCCAGTGCATGACCTGGCGCTCCACGACGAGGTCGAGACCGAGGTCGGCGAGGACCTGCGGCGCCCAGGCCCCCGGGGCGACGACGAGCTTCCCGGCGGTGTGCACCCCGCGCTCGGTCTCCACGCGGACGCCGCGGCGCCCGCTGGACCAGTCGAGGACCTTCTCCCCGTGGCGCAGGTCCGCGCCCGCGGCGGCCGCGAGGCGCAGGTGCGCCGAGACGGTCTTCTCGGGGCGGGCGTACCCGGCGCGCTGCTCGACGAGCGCCATCTCGTCCTCGGCGAGGCGCACCGTGGGGAAGCGCCTCGCCGTCTCGCGGGGGTCGAGGACCTCGTGGGGGAGGTCCCACTGCCGGGCGGCGAGCAGGCTGCCGCCGAAGGTCGCGCCGTCCTCGCGCCCGGCCCACAACCCTCCGGTCTCGACGTAGACCCGGCCGGCAGGGCCGTCGTTCCGTTCTGACTCCGCGTTCAGCCGGCCCCACAGCTCGTGCGCGCGCAGCAGCAGCGGGACGTACGCGGGGTCCTCGAAGTAGCACTGCCGGTAGACCCGGGAGGCGCCGTGGCTGGAGCCGAGGGCGTGGGCGGGCGGGTGCTGGTCGAGCCCGAGCACGCGCACCCCGCGGCGGGCCAGGTGGTAGGCCGCGGCGCTGCCCATGCCCCCGAGGCCGAGGACGACGACGTCGTGCGCGGGGGCCGTCGAGGCAGGGCTCACGCCCGGACCGCCTCTCCCTCGGGGTCGACCAGGGGCTCGGTCGCGACGGTGGCGGGCAGGACGGCGTCGAACCACTGGACGCCGACGCTCTCGCCCGGCGACAGGGAGGCGGGCAGCCAGGCGTAGGCGACGCAGCGGCCGATCGTGTGCCCGTAGCCGGCGCTGGTGACGCGACCGATCGCCGCGCCGTCGGCCCCGAGGACGGGCTCGGACCCCAGCACCACGGCGGCGCGGTCGTCGAGGACCAGCGGCGTCAGCGCCCGCTCCGGCGACCGCTGGGAGGCGGCGAGCGCCGCGTCGCGCCCGACGAACGCGGGCTTCTTGAGGTTCACGGCCCACCCGAGGCCGCACTGGTACGGGTCGTCCTCGCGCGACATGTCGGCGCCCCAGGCCCGGTAGCCCTTCTCCAGGCGGAGCGTCTGCATCGCCGCGGCGCCGGCCGGCACGATGCCGTGGGCGGCGCCGGAGCCCACGATCGCGTCCCAGAGCGCGGCGGCGTCGCCCGCGCCCACGCTCAGCTCCCAGCCGAGCTCGCCCACGTAGGAGACCTGGGCCGCCTCGACGGCGATCCCGGCGATGGTCAGGCGCTGGGTCTTGTAGTAACCGCCGGGACCGGACACGTCCTCGTCGGTGATCGGTGCCAGGACGTCGCGGGCGCGCGGGCCCCACAGCCCCAGGCAGGCGTCGCGGGCGGTGACGTCGGTGATGACGGCGTCCTCCCCGCCGGCCGAGGCAGCGTCCCTCAGGTACGCCTCGTCCACCGCGCCGTTGGTGCCGACCGCGAAGACGTCATCGCTCAGGCGCGCGAGCGTCACGTCGCTGCGCACGCCCCCGGCGTCGTCCAGCAGGAGGGCGTAGACGACGGTGCCGACCGGCCGGTCGACCTTGCGGGTGGCGAGGCGCTCGAGCAGGGCGAGGGCTCCCGGGCCGCTCACCTCGAGGCGGCGCAGCGGGGTGCGGTCGTAGAGCCCGACGGCCTCGCGGGTCGCGCGGGCCTCCGCGGCGACGACCGGTGACCAGTGGCGGGCCGCCCACGGCGACCGCGCCGGCGGGCGCCACGCGTCCGTCAGGTCGTCGACCAGGGGGGCGTTCGCCTCGTACCACTGGGGGCGCTCCCACCCGGCGCTGACGTCGAAGACCGCGCCGAGCGCGACCTGCCGGGCGTGGAGCGGCGAGAGCCGCAGCCCGCGGCCCGCTCCGGGGGGCGCAGCGGGGTGGACCACGTCGTAGACCTCCACGAAGCGGCGCGCGCTCTTCGCGGCCACCGCGTCGCTGGTGCGCTCGGGCGCCTCGAACCGGCGCAGGTCGCCCTCGTGCAGGTCGATGCCCGGGTCGTCGTCCACCATCCAGCGCGCCACGGCCGTGGCGGCGCCGACGGAGTGGGTCACCCAGAGCGCCTCGGCGACCCACAGCCCGTCCACCCCGGGCGCCGGGCCCAGCAGCGGTCCGCCGTCGGGGGTGAAGGAGAAGATCCCGTTGAAGCCGCTGGCCACCTCGGCGTCGTCCAGGGCCGGCAGGAGCGCCTGGCTGGCCTTCCAGGCACCGGCGAAGTCCCCGGGGGTGAAGGGCAGCGACGACGGCATCTCGCCGGCGGGGAGGTCGCTCAGGTCCACGGGCATCGGGGCGTGGTCGTAGGAGCCGATGCCCAGCACGTCGCCGTGCTCCCGGTAGTACAGGTCGGCGTCCTGGTGGCGCAGCGCCGGGAGGACGGCCTCACTCCCGGCCCTCGCGGACGCCAGGCCGGGGACCGCCGTGGTGCGCACGTACTGGTGGGCGAGCGGCAGCAGCGGCACGTCCACCCCGGCCGCCTCTCCCAGGGCGGCGCCCCAGAAGCCGGCGCAGAGCACCACGACGTCGGCAGGGAGCGGCCCGGCGTCGGTCTCGACGCCGGTGACCCGACCCCCGCGCTGGGTCACCGAGGTCACGCGCACCCCGCCCCGGACGCTCGCGCCGCGGGAGGTCGCGCGCGCCACGAAGGACTCGCAGGCCCGCACGGCCTTCGCCAGGCCGTCGTCGGGGGAGTGGAGGCCCGCGAGCACCGCACCCTGGTCCAGCATCGGGTGGAGCTCGGCGCACCGCTGGGGCCCGACGACCTCCGAGCGCACCCCGAAGGAGCGCCCGAACCCCTGGCGTCGGTACAGCTCGTCGGCGCGCTCCGGCGTGGTGGCGACCTCGAGGGCCCCCACGGGCAGGAAGCACGGGCCGTCACGGTGCTCCAGGGCCTTCAGCGCCGTCACGGTGGCGCTCGCGAGGCGGGAGAGCATCCGTGAGGGGCTGGTGGAGAAGACCAGACCGGGCGCGTGGGAGGTGGAGCCGCCGGTCATCGGCAGCCTCCCCTGGTCCAGGAGCGTGACGTCGCCCCAGCCACGGGCGGTGAGCTCGTCGGCCATGGTGCAGCCGACGATGCCGGCTCCCACCACGACGACCTTCGGCGACGGTGCCACGGGACCTCCTCGGTCTGCGGGGCGCGTCCTCACGCCCCGAGGTGTTGCAGCCTAGGGAACACCGTTCGCCCTGCGCAACAGCGCCGGTGAGATGACCTGTGTTTTCCACGCGTTGGAAAGGGTGTCCATGATCTACGCCCTAGACTTGATCCCCGTCAGACCTGACCAACGGCCGGCAGAGACGGACCGCACGAGCTTGACGAGCACCGACGGAGAGAAGTCGACCATGGCCCTCACGCACGACCAGAGCCCCTCATCCGGGCCCCGCGGCGACAGGCACGACCACCCCCGCGGCCACGACCGAGCGTCCGGGACCGACGGCGCCCGGCGCACGGACGGCGACGGGCCCACCCAGGAGCGGGCCACCGTGACGGAGCCCGACACCTCCGCTCACCCCCGCATGGACTGGATCGTCTTCGGCGTCACCGCCGCAGCGGCCGTGGCCTTCGTGGTCTGGGGCTTCGTCAACACCGCCAGCCTCGCGTCGGTCGCCAGCGGATCGCAGTCCTGGGTCATCAAGAACGCCGGCTGGTTCTTCGTCCTCGCCGCGTCCGGGTTCGTCCTCTTCGCGCTCTGGCTCGCAGCCTCGAAGTACGGCAAGCTCCCGCTCGGCCAGGACGGCGAGAAGCCCGAGTTCCGCACCGTGTCGTGGATCGCCATGATGTTCAGCGCCGGCATGGGCATCGGCCTGATGTTCTGGGGCGCGGCCGAGCCGCTGTCGCACTTCCTCGCCCCGCCCCCGGGCACCGCTGCGGCCGGCAGCGACGAGGCGCTCAACGTCGCGATGGCCACCACGATGTTCCACTGGGGCCTTCACCCGTGGGCGATCTACGCCGTCGTCGGCATCGCCATCGCCTACGGCACCTACCGCAAGGGCCGCAAGCAGCTTTTCTCCGCCGCCTTCGAGCCGCTCATCGGCTCCCGGCGCGCGAACGGCAAGGGCGGGAAGGTCATCGACATCCTCGCCATCTTCGCCACGCTCTTCGGCTCGGCGGCCTCCCTGGGGCTCGGCGCTCTGCAGATCGGCACCGGCCTGGAGTTCAACGGCTGGGTCGGCTCCGTCAAGACCAGCCTGCTGGTGGTGATCATCGGGGTGCTGACGATCGCGTTCGTCGCCTCGGCGGTCTCCGGCGTCGCGAAGGGCATCCAGTGGCTGTCCAACATCAACATGGTGCTGGCGCTGATCCTGGCCGTCTTCGTCTTCGTCGCCGGCCCGACGCTGCTGATCCTCAACCTCGTGCCCACGGCGCTGGGGGACTACGCCAAGGACATGGTCGCGATGGCGTCCCGCACCGACGCCAGCGGGGGCGACGCCACCGCCGCCTGGCTCTCGGGCTGGACGATCTTCTACTGGGCGTGGTGGGTCTCCTGGACGCCGTTCGTCGGCATGTTCATCGCCCGCATCTCCCGCGGCCGCACCATCCGTCAGTTCGTCACCGGCGTGCTGCTGGTCCCCACCGCGGTCTCGCTCCTCTGGTTCGCCGTCTTCGGCGGCGCGGCCATCAACGCCGAGCGCACCCTGGGGATCGTCGGCCCGGACGGCGTCGACTCCACGGCCACGCTCTTCCAGCTCCTGGACAGCCTGCCGCTCACCGCGATCTCGAGCGTGCTGGTCATGGTGCTCGTGGCGATCTTCTTCGTCTCCGGCGCCGACGCGGCCTCCATCGTCATGGGGACGCTCAGCGAGCGCGGGACCGTCGAGCCCCGTCGCCTGACGTCCGCGTTCTGGGGCGTGCTGACCGGGGCCGTGGCCGCGATCATGCTGGCCATCGGCGGCGGCACCGGTGAGGCCCTCACGGGTCTGCAGAACCTCACCATCGTCGTGGCGGCGCCGTTCATCCTCGTGATGGTGGCGCTGTGCTTCGCCCTCTACAAGGACGTGCGCAGCGACCCGCTCATCCAGCGGGCGAAGGAGGCTGCTGGGCTCGTCGAGGAGGCCTTCGAGAACGGCAGCACGCGTCTCGACGGTGACTTCGAGCTCGTGGTCCGTCCCTCGACCCCGGACGACCCGGCGGTGGACCCGTCACGGCGCAGCGGCGGGGCGACGTCGGAGGACGTCGACGCCGTGGGCCGCGACCGCTCCCGTCGCCACGCTGAGGAGCCTGCCGCGCAGCAGTAGCCCCACGCCGCACCGCAGAGCCGGGGGCCCCCCCCCCCCGCGCGGGGGGGGCGGCGCGGGGAAGGCGGGGGCGGGGCGGGCCCCCGCCGCGCCCCGCCCGGCCCC
>JBBSRD010000105.1:0-9243 GCA_038243415.1 Actinomycetales bacterium
CGGTGATGCCCAGGTGGAGGTGGTCGCGGTGGACCAGGTCGGTGAAGAAGCCGGGTCGGTCCCCGTTCAGGTCGAAGGGGCCACCGACCTCCGTGGCTCCGAGCGTTGCGCCTTCGCGCATGACCTGCTCGAGCAGCTCTCGGGGCGTGGCGGGGTCGACGACCAGGTGACCGTCGATGCGCCAGATGTCGACTGCGCGGCCTCGAGAGTGGTTGGAGGCTCGATCGGTGGCGAAGACGTTGGTCGGGTGTCCGCTCTCCAGCACCTGGACGTCGATCACGTGGGCGCGGCCGAGGCCGTCGAGGAGGGTGAGCAGAGCAGCGTCGATGCGCCCCTCCTCGATGTCACGCTCGGCTGTGCCGGGAAGCCTGACGTTCGGGCTGTCCAGGACCTTCTGGGCTCGAGGAGTCATCCCTCCGGGGGCCGGTGGCTCGAGGTCGGGTGAGATCGCGGTCATCCTCCAGGGCTCGTCGACAGATGCTCTGGTGAGCCGGACGTCGAGGGTGGCCTGCCGTGCCACGCGTTCACCATCGGCCATGAGCAGGTCCTGGGTCACCGAGGTCATCACGCTGGCCTCTGTCGCGGTCAGCCCGCCGTACTGCGGGTAGCTCACGGTCGTCGTCGCCGCGACGGCCCTCTCGTCGATGAGCTCGGGAACCTGCTCCGCCAGGGAGGGGTCTAGTCCTGCGGCGCTCAGTCTCCTGGCGACCGCCGCCTGGTCTTCCTCGCGGCGCTGCCACGTCCCGACGGTCTCGACCAGGCGCGTCGCGGTGAGCTTGATCTCCGGCTGCACCTCCCCGGGGCCGGCGTTCCACGCCGGGGCAGCGGGCAGCGTCGGCGGTGGTGGCGTGCGTGGCGAGGCCGCGGGCGCAGGTCTCGACGGCGGAGCCGGTGACGGTGTCGTGGGGGCTGCGCCGTCGGCGCCGGTGGAGGCGGGTGCGCACCCCACCAGCACGGCGGCGATCATGACGCTGCCGAGCAGGCGGGGCAGTCGGTGCGCGCCTGGCTGCGGCAGCGACTGGCGACGGGGACCGGTCACGAAAGAAAGGCTCCGTCCTCGGGGGTGCTGGTCATGGTCGGTGATGGGATCAGTGCGGGTTCGCTGGAGGCGGACAGGTGGAGGCAGTAGGTCGCCATCAGCATGCCGTCACGCGTGGGGTGCACGTTCCTTCGCTGCCAACCGAGCCCCTCGTAGAAGGATCCAGCCCCGTCCGCGCCGTCGAGCGTCGTCAGGTGGGCCTGTGGGGCTGGTCCTGTGCGAGCCCGTTCGACGAACTGCGCCAGCAGGGCCGCGCCCACCCCCGCTCCCTGCGCCTGCGGGATGACGACCAGGGCGGTGACCACCGCGACCGGGTCAGGGCCGCGACCGTCCCGAGGCGTCTGAGGGCGTACCTCGCGTGAGTCGCCTCGCGGGTGGCGAGGAGCAGGTCTGCTGGTCAGCCGGCGGGCGTAGGCGCGGGCGCGGGTTCGCAGGAAGTGCAGGGCGAGCCGCGGGCGCACCAGCAGCGAGCGGACGCCCGCCGCGCCGAGCGCGAAGCGGTGGTGGCCCAGGACGTGGTGGACGTGAGCGACCTGGTCGACGGCGCCGACGAGGAAACCCAGGGGGCGCTCACCATCGTCGCCCACGTGGACGGCGATGAGGGCGATCCCCTCTGGCGCACCGAGGAAGCTGGTGTGCCATCGCTTCATGAAGGTCTGTCCCAGCAGGGGGAAGAGGCCGTGAGGCAGGTGTTGACGGTGCGTGCGGGCGGTGAAGTCGATATCGGCGGGGGTTGCCAGCCGGATGACGACCTCCGTCTTTTCGGGGCGTGATGGCATGAGGAAGGGACCTCTCGAAGAACGGGGCACAGACGCGGAAGGGGAGTGCGGCACGTCGCCGCGAAGGCGTACCGCCTGAGGTCCGCACTGCGGATCTGGTCGAGGTGGTACGCAGGTGTCCCCGTCAGTCGGGTCGGTCTGTGCCGTTCGAGGTCCACGCCGGTAGCGGCGTAGCGGTCCGTGGTCGAGGGTGGTGGTCCTCGCTTGGAGAGGGCAGCGCGAGCGAGAAGAGCACGCCGGCGTCGGTGTCACCGTGGTGGTGATGATGGGCAGCGCCGTCATCGTCATGGCTGGGGTCCAGGGGCCCGCCCGCGCTGATCAGCGCACCGCTTCTTTGGCCCGAGCGCTCGTCGGCGCCTACATCACCTCGGTGGTCTTGCTCACCCGGCGGCGCGTCAGGAGCTGCCGGCACGTCATGCACGTGTCCCGTGGCTCCGTTCATGTCTCTTGCGGTCCCGGGGTGGGCCAGCACCATCGCCAGGGCGCTGAAGAGGGAGAGCGCCAGGAGGGCGCACAGCGCTGAGGTCCACGCTGTCTTAGGTGCGCCGACTCGCCTCACCCCCCCAGGATGACTCCTCGTCACCGTTTCCCCCTCATGACGCGAAACATCGACCCGATCGGGGTCTGCTTGAGCAGGGCGACGACCCCATCGGCGTGGCGCGGGCGCTGGACGCCGCTGGCTCGACGGTGCTCGAGCACCCCAGGTTCAGTCCAGGTCCAGCGCGGGGGAGAAACGCCGGGGAGAGCGCCAGGCTGGTTCCTGTGGCATGAGGTCCCCGCCGCGCAGACGTCGGGCCCGGTAGCGCCCGCACCGACGGGAGCCACCGGGCCCGAGCTCGGGGTCCGCGGTCAGCCGAGCACGCGGGTGTACACCACCTGGGCGGGCCACATCTTGCGCTTGAGCACGGTGGAGCCTGAGCTGCCGGAGTCGTAGATCAGCCCGTTTCCGGCGTAGATGGCGTTGTGGTACGCCCGTCCGCCGCTGACGAAGAACACCAGGTCGCCGGGGGCGGCCTCGGCGGCGCTGACCTGACGGGTGGCGTTCATCTGCTGCTGGGCGGTCCGCGGCAGAGAGATGCCGTGGCGGGCCATGACGTAGCCGGTGAACCCGGAGCAGTCGAAACCAGCAGGCGTGGTGCCGCCCCACACGTACCGGGTGCCGACCAGGCTGGCCGCGGTGTCCATGACCGCGGTGGCGCTGGCCGAGGTTGCCGCCGCTGGGGGCGGTGGCACCGTGTGGGCCTGCGCGGGCACGGCCATGGCGGCGACGAGCGCCGTGGACAGCGTCAGGCCGGCGCCGGCGCGGGCCAGCAGGGTGCGGTGACGGGAGAGCCCTCGTCGGACGGGGGCAGCGTGATGCTTCATGGGTGAGCCTCTCCGACGCCTGCGGGGTTAGCTGTCGGGTTCGGGTGGGAAGTTCACCCGGCTCGCGGTGCGAGCCTCACCCCAAGGGCGCCTGGTCGGCGTCCGGTGGTGGGTCCCCCGTCCTCTGCTGCTGCGATGTTGATGAGCTGGCCACGACCCAGCAGAGGCTCGGCGACGCCGTGGCGCTCCCCGACGGTGCCTGGGAGCACTCGCACGGTAGCCAGGCGTCAGCATCCAGGGCAATGTGAGTCACACCTCATGCTCAGCGCGCGACGGCTCCGGCGGTGACCGCGATCAGGGGCGGAGCAGCGTCCGTCCCGAAGCGGTCCACGCCTTCATGCCGCCCCGCAGCTCCACGATGTCGGTGTGTCCCATGCTCCTCAGCGTCGCGCTGGCCGTCGCGCTCATGCTGGCGCTGCGGCAGTAGAGCGCCAGCGGGGTGGACGTGTGTGTCGGCAGCTCGCCGGACCGCTCTTCCAGCTGGTCGAAGGGGATCGCCGCCTCGGTTCCGGCGATGGATCCTTCGTCGGGGACGTGGACGTTGATGACGAACCGGTCGCCGCTGTCCACGGCCTCGGCGAAGCGAGCGGGGCCGAGCAGCACCGAGGGCGAAGACGCCTCGGACGACGAGGACGTGGCCGACGGCTGGTCGGCCGTGCCCGACGTCGACGCGCCGCACCCGGCAAGGATCAGCGCGGCCCCGGAGACCAGGGTCGTGCGACCGACGCCCCGGACAGCAGACCGGGCGGCCCTCATGGCCGCACCGCCGAGGCGAAGCGGCGCAGGCGCAGGCTGTTGGTCACCACGAACACCGAGGACAGCGCCATCGCCGCTCCGGCGATCATCGGATTCAGCAGCCCGGCGGCGGCCAACGGCAGGGCCGCGACGTTGTAGCCGAACGCCCAGACCAGGTTGCCCTTGATGGTGCGCAGCGTCGCCCGGGACAGGCGGATGGCGTCGACCGCGGCCATCAGGTCCCCGCGCACCAGCGTCAGGTCGGCGGCCTCGATGGCCACGTCGGAGCCGGTGCCCATCGCCAGGCCCAGATCGGCCTGGGCCAGCGCCGCGGCGTCATTGACGCCGTCACCGACCATCGCCACGACCGCCCCGCCGTCCTGCAGGCGCCGGATGTGAGCGACCTTGTCCGCGGGCAGCACCTCGGCGATGACGTCCTGGGCCCCGATGCCGACCTGCTCGGCGACCGAGCGGGCCGCGAGCCGGTTGTCCCCGGTCAGCAGCACCGGGCGCAGACCCAGGGCGCGCAACCCGCGCACCGCCTCAGCGGAGGAGGCCTTGACGGTGTCGGAGACCACCAGCACCCCGCGGGCGCCGCCGTCCCAGCCCACCGTCACCGCGGTGCGCCCGAGCCCCTGTGCCGTGTCGATCGCGTCGCGCAGCTCACGGGGCACGTCCCACCCCGACTCCTCCAGCAGGCTCGGTCGGCCGACGAGGACGCTGAGGCCCTCGACGACGGCGCCGACGCCCAGCCCTGGCCGGTCACCGAACGCCCCCGCCGCGGGCAGGGCGCCGACCTGCTCGCGGGCGCCGGCCGCCACCGCCCGGGCGATCGGGTGGTCCGAGGCGTCTTCTACCGCCCCGGCCAGTGCGAGGATCTGGTCGCGGTCCTGCCCGTCGGCGGGCACCACGTCGACCAGGCGCATCGCCCCGGTGGTCACGGTGCCGGTCTTGTCGAGCACCACGGTGTCCACCGCGCGCGTGCTCTCGAGCACCTCCGGGCCCTTGATCAGGACGCCGAGCTGGGCGCCGCGGCCGGTGCCGACCATCAGCGCGGTCGGCGTCGCCAGCCCGAGGGCGCAGGGGCAGGCGATGATGAGGACGGCGACGGTGGCGGTGAACGCCGCGGCCGCGCCTGCGCCGATGACCAGCCAGAAGACCAGGGTGCTCAGCGCGATCGCCAGCACGATCGGCACGAAGACCCCGGAGACCCGGTCGGCGAGGCGCTGGACGGC
Organism: Actinomycetales bacterium; assembly: GCA_038243415.1. Lineage (GTDB taxonomy): Bacteria > Actinomycetota > Actinomycetes > Actinomycetales > Quadrisphaeraceae > CADCUY01. The sequence continues at coordinate 5,154 of JBBSRD010000105.1, forward strand.
GGCCTTGCCGTTCTGGGCGTCCTCGACCAGCCCGGCGATGCGTGAGAGCTGGGTCTGTGCGCCGACGGCGGTGGCGCGCACCACCAGGCGGCCACCGGAGTTGGTGGTGGCGCCCACCACCTTCGCGCCCGGTCCGACCTCGACGGGCACGGGCTCGCCGGTGAGCAGGGAGGCGTCCACGGCGGAGGAGCCCTCCACCACCTCACCGTCGGTGGCCACCTTCTCCCCGGGCCGCACGACGAAGACGTCGCCGACGGTGAGGTCGTCGGCGGGGATCCGGTGCTCCACGCCGTCGCGGAGCACCGAGACCTCCTTGGCGCCGAGCTCGAGCAGGGAGCGCAGCGCAGCCCCGGAGCGGCGCTTGGCGCGCGCCTCGGCCCACCGGCCGGCCAGGACGAACGTCGTCACACCGGCTGCGACCTCGAGGTAGAGGTTGCTGCTGGCGTCCGCCCGGGCGATCGTGAGGTCGAAGCCGTGGCGCATGCCGGGCTCACCTGCGGTGCCGAAGAAGAGCGCGTACAGCGACCACGCGAAGGCGGCGCTGGTGCCCAGGGAGACCAGGGTGTCCATCGTGGCCGCGCCGTGACGCAGGTTCGTCCACGCGGCGCGGTGGAAGGGCCACGCGCCCCACACCACCACCGGTGCGGCGAGCGTCAGCGAGAGCCACTGCCAGTTGTCGAACTGCAGCGCGGGCACCATCGCGAGGACCACCACCGGCAGGCTCAGCGCCGCGGAGACCAGCAGGCGCCGGCGCAGCGGGGCGCTCGGGTCGCCCTCGTCGTCGCGCACCCCCTCGGGAGCGGCCGCGCTGTCGCGCCGGTCGCTGACCGGCGGTTCGGGCAGCGTGGCGCTGTAGCCCGCCGCCTCCACGGCTGCGACCAGCTCGGCGCGCTCGACGCCGTCCGCGTAGGTCACGCGGGCCTTCTCGGTGGCGTAGTTGACGGTGGCCGTCACGCCGTCAAGCTTGTTGAGCCTGCGCTCGACGCGGTGGGCGCACGAGGCGCACGTCATCCCGCCGATCGCGACGTCCACCTGATGGCCGTCGCTGCTCGTGCCGGTCTGCTGCGTCGGTGCTGTCATGTGACCTCCCCAGGTACGTCATGGGAACCCTACCCCCCTGGGGTATTGTTCCCGAGATGAGATTCCCCCACAGGACCACAAGAGCAGCGGCAGCAGCGAACAGCGGCCGGCGCACGGCCGGCCGCGCGCGCGCCAGGACGCTGGCTGCGGGCGCTGCGCTGGCCGTCACGGCTCTGGCGGGATGCAGCGGCACGGGCGAGGCCGACCCCTCCAGCGGCAGTGCCGCCACCTCACCCTCCGCGGCCCCCGGCGCAGAGGAGGGCGCCAGCCCGAGCGCTGCGGGGCTGCCGAGCATGCACGTGCACGCCGCCGCCTTCGACCCGGGCGACGGGGCGCTGGTCCTGGCCACCCACGACGGGCTCTTCCGCTACGACAGCGCTGGCAGCCCGCAGCAGGTCGGCCCGACGCTGGACCTCATGGGCTTCACCGTCGCCGGCCCCGGCCGCTACTACTCCTCAGGCCATCCGGGCCCCGGCAGCGAGCTTCCCCAACCGCTCGGGCTCATCGAGTCCACCGACGCCGGAGCCACCTGGAGCGAGCTCTCGCGCGGCGGCGCCTCGGACTTCCACGCCCTGACCGCCGTCGACGGCGGCGTGGTTGGCTTCGACGGGCAGCTGCGCTCCAGCGCGGACGGACAGGAATGGTCGATCCTGCAGGCTCCGGTCCAGCCCTTCGCGCTGGCGGCTTCCTCCGCATCGTCGGTGGTGCTGGCCACCAGCGAGGAGGGGCTGGTGCGCTCGGACGACGCCGGCGTCACCTGGTCGCGCGTCGACGGAGCGCCCCTGCTGCAGGTCGCCGCGGTGACCGACGAGGGCAGCGCCGTCGGCATCACGCCCACCGGACAGGTCGCCGTCAGCGACGACGCCGGCGCGAGCTGGCAGCTGGGTGCTGACGCCGGCGAGGCTCCTCAGGCGGTGGCGGTTCGCCCGTCGACCTCCGGCGAGCTCGAGGTCGTCGTGGTCACCGCCTCGGGGCTGATGACTTCTACCGACGGTGCGCGAACGTTCGCCGCCGGCTGGCGACCGCAGGCCTAGCCAGCCTGAACAGGTCCAGCACCGGCGCCACGGTCCGCGCGTGAGGTTCTCAGCGCCAGTGCGGTGTGACGCGAGGCTGGTGCGCCGTGCAGGGCCGCGAGCGATGGCTTGCGTCGGGGGATCCTCGCCGAGGCTCAGCGCTGCTGGTTGGGGTGGCCGTGGTCGGCGCAGTAGCGGGCCAGCAGCTCAGCGGTGGGCTCCTCGCTGCTCGCGTCGCGCAGCGAGGTGGTCGCGATCAGGGCCAGGAAGTCCTGTGCCGCGGCGCCCAGCAGCTGGGCGCCCCACCGCACCGAGGGCGCCCGGGCGCTGCCGCCGGCGTGGACGAGCTCCAACACCACCCCCAGCGCAACCGGCAAAGAGGTCGCGCGGTGGCGGTCGTGGAAGTAGTAGGTCTCAGGGTTCTGCATCAGGTCCACACGGGCACGCACCAGGGCGTCGCTGAGCTCGATCAGCACTACGGCGAAGACCGCGGGCTCGAGATCGTCCACACGCTGGAGGATGGCACCGCGCTGGAGCAGGTGCGCGCGCGCGGCCAGCGTCCTGCGCCGGGCCAGGGCGGGGTAGACCTGCGGTACCCAGGAGACCGCTGAGGTCAGCACCACCAGACCTAGGAGGGCGCTGAGGGTGGTGACCAGTGCCAACGCGGTGCTCGTGGCCACCATGTCGCCCAGGCCCAGCGTCGTGGTGGTGGACATCGCCAGGTACAGCGCGTCGAGCATCCCTGAGCGACGCGACGGATCCAACCCCGTGCTGTAGGCGAAACCGGAGGGCATCGCCGGCCAGAACACCAGCGCCCAGCCGAACACCAGCAACGCTGCCCACGCTCCTACGCAGACCAACAGGCCGACCGGTCCGGCCAGCGATCTGGCCCGGTGCCCGGGCAGGTACTTGGCCAGCGCCCAGGCGGAGGCCATGACCGCTGAGCTGACGCGCCCTCGCCCGGCCGGGTGATAGACGGTGTGGAAGACCTCGCGCATGACGACGAGCAGCACGAGGGCGCCGATCACTTGCGCGAGCACGGCGCCCTCCTCAGGCGCCCGCCGGCGGCGCGGGCGTGGTCATGAGCGCTGTGTACACGACACCTCCGGCCAACGACAGAGCCCATCTGGTCTGCTGACCTGTTTTCGGACCGGCGCCCCGCGTCTCAAAAGACCTCGCGTTGCAGAACCTAGGAACTGAGACGACTGGCCCCTGTTCGAACGGTGCGCGGAACCGGCGAAGGTCGGGGCGATGTCACTGGACTCCGTACCGCGCTGAGGGGTCAGGTCTCGAAAAGCTGCTGGGCCCACCACCCGCCCTGACCGACGCCCGGCGGGACCGCCCAGACGCCGGAGCCGGTGTGGCGCAGGTACTCGTTGAGGCCGTCGTCGCGGGCGAGCGCCGTCTGCACGGAGACGAAGGCCGCCGGGTCTCGCTGGTAGGAGAGGAAGAACAGCCCGGCGTCCAGGCGCCCGAGCCCGTCGCTGCCGTCGACGTAGTTGTATCCGCGCCGCAGCAGCTGTGCGCCGCCGTGGCGGCTGGGGTGCGCCAGGCGCACGTGCGAGGTGGCGGGCAGGGCCGAGACGTCCACCGCGTCGTGCTCGCTGGTCGCGCCGGCGCCCAGCGGCGCCCCCTCGGCCTTGGTGCGCCCCACCAGGTCCTCCTGCTCCCCCAGCGGGGTGCGGTCCCAGGTCTCGGTGAGCATGGCGATGCGCCGGGCCACGAGGTAGGAGCCGTCAGCGAGCCAGCCGGCAGCAGGGTCGTCGCCGGAGCCGACCCACACGTGCTCGCGCAGCGTCCCGGCGTCGTCGGCCTGCGGGTTGGCGGTGCCGTCCTTGAAGCCGAAGAGGTTGCGCGGGGTCGGCGTCGACGCGTCGGTGCTGGCGGCCTTGCCGAACCCCAGCTGGGCCCAGCGCACCGCCGCGGTGCCCGCTGCCATCCGCGTCAGGGTGCGGACGGCGTGGACGGCGACCTGGGGGTCGTCCGCGCAGGCCTGC